>JBGQKF010000435.1:0-4218 GCA_041499435.1 Gammaproteobacteria bacterium | reverse complement strand
AATCGTGACTCGTGAGTCGTGAGTCGTGACTCGTAAGTCGTGATACGTGAAGCGCGGCTTGCTCCCTTCGCAAGCCATGGCTAGGCGATAATGATGTTGCCCGGTGCGTCGCACCGGCGTTTGCGGAGCGCATCATTACTATGGCCAAGATCGTCGACTACTATTTTTCGCCCATGTCGCCCTGGACCTACCTGGGGCACACGCGTTTCAGCGCGATGCTGGCGCGGTACGGTGCGCAGGTGCAGGTCAAGCCGGTCGATTTCGCAAAAATTTTCTCGGTCTCCGGCGGGTTGCCCCTCAAGCAACGCGCCCCGCAGCGACAGGCGTATCGCATGGTGGAGCTGCGCCGCTTTCGCGATCACCTCGGCGTGCCGCTCAACCTCGAGCCGAAATTCTTCCCCGTGCCGACCGACGATGCCGCATTGTTCATCATTGCCGCCGACCAGCAGCAAGGCGCGAGCGCGGCGATGAACCTTGCCGGCGCCATCCTGCGCGCCTGCTGGGCGGAGGAGCGTAACATCGGGGATACGCAAACGCTCGCGCTAATAGCCGGTGAGCGGGGGCTGAACGCAGCTGCGCTCCGGGACAAGGCGGCGCAGGCGCGCGCGGTCTACGACGGCTACACGCAGGAGGCCATCGAGCGACAGGTGTTCGGCGCGCCCACGTATTGCTTCGAGGGCGAGCCGTTCTGGGGTCAGGATCGGCTGGATTTTCTGGAGCGGGCGCTCGCACGTTGAGCATTGCTCTGAAAGCGCAACGCCATCGCGCAGACGCCTAATGAACAAAATCGCATGCCGCGTACTCTGACGTGTTCATCCGGAGCGCTGTGCGGATCGGCTGCCGCGTCGTGACGAGTGTAATCGCTATCAGGACATCGACATGAGATGGGAAGACGAGCGTCGCAGCGAGAACGTCGAAGATGAGCGCGGCACGTCCTTCGGCCGCATCGGGCTTGCCGGCGGGGGGATCGGGACGGTCGTCATCGTCATCGTGGCCTTGCTGCTGGGGGTGGACCCGCGCGCACTGCTGCAGCAGACGACACAGAGCACCACGACGCCCGCACCGAGCTCACATCCGGTGCAGAGCTCGCCGGAGGAGGACAAGCTGAAGGAGTTCGTCTCCGCGGTGCTCGGCTCTACAGAGGACACGTGGGGAGAGGTCTTCAAGCAGGCCGGCCGCACCTACGTCGATCCCAAGCTGGTCTTGTTTCGCGGCGCGGTGCAGTCGGCTTGCGGCTACTCGCGCGCGGCGGTCGGGCCGTTTTACTGTCCCGGCGATCAGAAGGTGTACATCGACCTGTCATTCTATGAAGAGCTGCGCAGCCGCTTCCATGCGCCCGGGGACTTTGCCGAGGCCTATGTGATCGCGCATGAGGTCGGTCATCACGTGCAGAATCTGCTGGGGATCTCCGAGAAAGTGGCGCAGGCGCAGCAGCGCGGGTCGCCCGAGCAGGCCAATGCGCTCTCCGTGAAGATGGAGCTGCAGGCCGATTGCCTGGCCGGCGTGTGGGCCAATCGTGCCGATGCCGCGCGGCATATTCTGGAACAAGGTGACGTCGAATCCGGTTTGAATGCGGCGAGCGCAATCGGCGACGACCGTCTGCAGATGCAGTCGCGCGGCTATGTTTCTCCGGAATCGTTCACGCACGGCAGTTCGGAACAGCGCGTGCACTGGTTCAAGCAGGGCCTGGAGACTGGCCGCGTGAAGGCGTGCGACACGTTTCGTACTGCGCAGTTGTAACGCGCGCGGTAGCGAAGATCTTTCACCCTCATGCCTAACGCCTCAGCGACCGGCGCATCAGGCTTTTGTGCGAGGCATCCGCTGGATCCCCGATCAGGAACTCTTCGGTGATTTGGGCCGATGGCTGCGTGGGCTCGGCCTTGTGTAGGCTTAGCTCACACGGCGTCCTCGCCCTCTTGCCCTAGGCCCAAATCACCCGGTCGCGCACGTAAGACTTGATCAGAGCTTGCCTAGGGCTCTTCATCCTTCATGCGTGCGCGCCTGGGCTTACTGCTACAACTTTGGACCCGGGATTGGTCCGAGTGCCTTCTCCAAAGATAACCCAAGAGAAAGAAGCTCGCGGTCTTTACCCGACATTGCGGCAAACTCAAGGCCGACCGGAAGTCCGTCCACAGTCATACCCGCGGGAAGAATCAGGCTGGCCATGCTGGCGCAACTGCCAAGAGCGGTATTTCGAGCCATGGCAACGAAGAACGGCACTTTCTGGCCTCGAATATCGATCTCAGCGTCCTCACCGATCTTTGGCGGAGGAATCATAATGGGTGGGAATGCCAATGCCGCGATACCCTGCGCCTCGAAGTAGCGCCGGAGTGCCTCACGCAGTTGCTGACGCTGCACCAGCGCTGCCTCATACGCCTCCTGAGAAGGCCGGTTGGGAGCTAAACAGAACCCCTTCATCACGCCTTGGACATCTGCGCCCACCTGTTCGAACATCTGTTCGAAGGTGAGTCCCGTGCCATCTTCCTGCAGGAAAGCCGCGATGCTCGGCATCGTCTCATAGGCGATGATGGCAAAGGCTGTCCCCATCGCTGCTTTCGCGGGCTCCGGGATTTCGGCCCAGACCAGCGTCGCGCCCGCAGCACTGAGCCGCCGGAATGCCGCATTGCAAATACGCTCCACCTCCGGGTCCAGCCCGGTCAGGAAGTAATCCGGAGAAACACCGATGCGTACGCCCTTCAGGGGCATTGGCGAGAGGGGCTTGGATTGCCCGGTAACTGCGGTATCGAACAGCGCGAGATCTGATACTGAACGGGCGACGGGGCCGACCTGATCGAACTTGTTCGCAGTCAGTGGCATGATTCCGTCATCGGGATAACGCCCATAGCTTGGGCGTAGTCCCGCCAGACCGCACATGGTCGCGGGCACGCGAATTGAGCCGAGCGTATCCTCGGCAATCGCCATCGGCGCAATGCGCGCGGCAACAGCGGCGCCCGATCCGCCACTGCTGCCACCTGGGATATGGTCTTGAGCGTATGGATTGCGCACCGGGCCGAATGTGAGGTTGTTACTGGTCCAGCCATAAGATAGCTCGTGCAGATTCGTCTTGCCCATCAAGATCGCACCCTGGGCAAACAGAGGGTTCAACACCGCGGCATCTCTTCTCGGCTGGAAGTCTCGTAGAGCCCGCGTCCCGTTGGAAGTTGGTAGTGCCTTGGTATCGACGCTGTCCTTGACCGGAATAGGTAAGCCGTGCAACACCCCGAGAGTTCCACCCGAGGCACGCGCCTTGTCTGCGGCCCGAGCCGCTTCCAGTACCATATCGCGCTCGAGCACCCGGAAAGCGTTTAGTGCGCGGAGTTTCTCAGCTCGATCCAGGAGTGCACCCGCATAATCCTCAGCTTTTAGATCTCCGTTGCGCATCGCAGTCACAGCGGCCACTGCCGTGAGATCAAGCACGCTCGAAGAGTCGGCAGCATCGGTAGATTGGTAAGGAACCACGGTCGAGATGGCAGCCCCTCCGGCTAACGCCGATGATCGGATCAGAAACGCGCGTCGTTCACTTTCTAGTTCCGAACTCATAGGACCTCCTCCTTGAAATTGCTGGAATTCGACAACATCGGGTCCATCTGCTTGGGTGCAACGTTCGCCTTGGCCGGCTCGCGCGTGCGCGTGGTGGCGGCACTATCGAATCCATGTCAAGGAGATATAAGAATAACGCTTTCACGAACATCATGACCAGGTTTCCCCAACAGCAGCGTCAACCCGTGCAGCTACATGATCGCTGAACCGATCGATCGTGAGCCGCTGAGCACACGACCCGGAGTTTCCCGGATGCAGCCGGTTACCCTTCTCGTGGGACAATACGAGGAGGCCCTTGCTCCGTTGAGGTTGAGGAGCCGGAGCCCTATACAACCTGGAAGAGGCGCATGAGCGAAAAACGTATCGGCATCATCATGCACGGCGTGACCGGTCGCATGGGCACGAACCAGCACCTGGTGCGCTCCATTCTGGAAATCCGAAAACTTGGCGGTGTGCGCCTCGAGAATGGCACCCGGTTGATGCCCGATCCAATCCTGGTCGGACGCAACGCCGACAAGGTCGAGAGTCTGGCACGCGCGCATGGTATCGAGCGCTGGACCACCGATCTGGACCGCGCGCTCGAGGATCCGCGCGATGAGATCTTCTTCGACGCGGCATCGACCCAGTTGCGGCCGCAATTCCTGCAGCGTGCCATCGCAGCCGGCAAGCATGTGTATT
>JBGQKF010000434.1:0-4235 GCA_041499435.1 Gammaproteobacteria bacterium | reverse complement strand
CGGCTTCGTCAAGGACCCGGCCGACCCGCGCTGGAAAACCGATCCCGCGTTCCAGGAGTGGGTCGCCTTCATGAAGAAATACTACCCCGACGGCGATCTTACTGATCAGCTGAACGTCTGGGGCTACATGACGGCGCAGGTGATGGTGCAGATCCTCAAGCAGTGCGGCGACGATCTCACGCGCGAGAACGTGATGAAGCAAGCGGCGAATCTGAAGAACCTCGATCTGCCGCTGTATCTCCCCGGCATCAAGAACAATACCAGCCCGACCGACTACCGGGTCATCCGGCAGATGTACCTGATGCGCTTCGACGGTAAGAAATGGGTGGCGTTCGGGGATCTGCAGGGTGGCTGAGCGCGCGCGGATACGTCGAGTTACGGTAGCGCTCTTCCCGCTTAACGCAATGGAAATGGCATATGCAAGACCGGGCTCGTAGCCGTATCAAAGTCCTGCTGCTGCTGGGCGCGTTGGGCGCCCCGCTCGCGTGCAACGCGCAGATGCCGGCGGGTGCCCGCGAGCTGACCCGCGACATCTATCGAGAGCTCATCGAGATCAACACGGTCACTGGCACCGGCGACACCGCGCGTGCCGCGCAGGCGATGGCGCAGCGGCTGCTCGCCGCGCAGTTTCCGCCGGATGACGTTCACGTCTTCATGCCCATCGAGCGGAAGGGCAACCTCGTTGCACGGCTGCGCGGCACTGGAGCGCGCAAGCCGATTCTGCTGCTCGCGCATCTCGACGTGGTCGAGGCGAAGCGCGAAGACTGGTCGGTGGAGCCGTTCAAACTCCAGGAGCAGGACGGCTACTTTTACGGCCGCGGCACCGGCGACGACAAGTTCATGGCGGCGGCGTTCGTGGCCAATCTGATCCGCTACCGGCAGGAAGGCTTCACACCCGATCGCGACATCATCGTGGTGCTGGAAACGGACGAGGAGATACTCGATCGCAACAAAGTCGGCATGCAGTGGCTGCTCGAGCAGCATCGCGATCTGCTGGACGCGGAGTTCGCGTTCAATGAAGGCGCAGGTGTTGGGCTCAAAGATGGTAAGCCGTTGCGCGTCGGCGTACAGACCAGCGAAAAAGTCCCGGTCAACTTTGTGCTGGAAGCGAAGAACCCGGGCGGACACAGCTCGCTGCCGACACGTGATAACGCGATCTATCGCCTCGCGGCGGGCCTGGTGCGTCTGTCCAGATTCGACTTTCCCGTGCAACTGAACGAAACCACGCGCGCCTGGCTGGAGCGCGCCGCGCCGCTCGAAGAAGCGCAGATGGCGGCCGACATGAAGGCGGTGGCGGCGGACACAGCCGACGCGGCTGCGATCGAGCGCCTGTCCAGCAAGCCGATCTACAACGCGCAGCTGCGCACCACCTGTGTGGCGACACTGCTGCAGGGCGGGCACGCGGAGAACGCGTTACCGCAGAGCGCCCGCGCTACCGTGAACTGCCGCGTGCTGCCCGGGGAATCGATAGAAGAGGTGCAGAAGACGCTGGTGCGCGTGCTGGACGATGCGCAGATCTCGGTGACGCCCGCCTGGATTCATGTATCGAGCGTGCCATCGCCGCTCAACCCCGCAATCATGCAGGCGGTGGAACAGTTCAGCGCGCGGTTCTGGCCCGGCGCTCCGGTAATTCCGTCGATGTCCACCGGCGCCACCGACGGCAGCTTCCTGCGCAATGCCGGCATTCCCACGTACGGGCATTCGGGCTTGGCGATGAACATCGATGACATTCGTGCACACGGCAAGGACGAGCGCATCCTGGTGAAGTCGTTCTACGACGGCGCGCAGTATCTGTACCTGCTGGTGAAGGCACTGGCGACAGGCAAGTGAGACGAGTCGCTCGAGAGACCGCCAGCGAACACGAGTATGATGCCTTTGCCATTCCGGCCTTTTACGCAGCTCACATCCTGGAGGAGATCATGGCGAAGAAGAAAGCATCCGTCGACACCGTTTACAAAGTCGTCGAGGTGATCGGCACCAGCACCGAATCGTGGGAGGACGCAGCCCGTAACGCCGTCCAGACGGCTGCTGAAACGCTCCGCGACCTGCGCATCGCCGAGGTCGTGAAGCAAGACATGAAGGTCGAGGACGGCAAGGTCATGGCGTTTCGTACCCGGGTCCTGCTTTCGTTCAAGTACGAGGGCTGATGCGGCGGCCAGACGGCGGGTGCCCGCGCTCGGCAGAGCGACCGCAGCCAGGTACCCGCTGTTGACTAGAACCTATCTCAAATCCCGTGCGTACGCGACGGAGCCCATTTGGGCACAGTTCTCATCGGTCCTGATTCGGGCGATCGCGGCCCTGTGCGCGCTCGCCCTCTGCGCTACTGTCGCTGCACAGGGCGTACCGAAGCGATATCAGGCCCTCTACCGCGATCTCGATGCGCAACTCACCGCGTTCGACTTGCGTGTGCCCCCCGCCCCCGAAGGTAAACTTCCCATCCGTGCCGCCACGCTGGGCAGCGCAAACTGCCATCGCGGTGAGATCCTCCTCGAGGGCAGCACGCGCGAGGCGACTCTGCGCGAGCTCGATGCGCTCAAGAACCTGGGCGCGGAAGGCATCGTGCTGCAGATCTGCTATCCGCTGCTCACGCCGCAGTTTCGCGACCCGCAGCCGTTCATCGACTACTACGCGAATCTCGCGAACGAGGTGCGCGCCCGCAATCTGAAGCTTCTGATCGAACACGGAACGCTGCAGCCGGCGTTCGCCTCGGTCGACGTGCGTCCCTACTACGCAAAGCTCGCGAAGCCGCGCTTTCTGCGCGAGCGCTACGCCGAGCTCAAGACCATTCTGGTCGCGCTGCAGCCCGACTACATCACACTCGTCTCCGAGCCTGCAGCACAAAGTGCAGGCCTCAAGCTCAGCGTCAAAGAGTGGCGCAGCTATGTCGCAAAGAGCATCGATTCCCTCTCAGAGCAACTGGGCGCGTTCCCGACGCTGCTCGGCGCCGGATGCGGCTTGTGGGACGACTTCGAGTATGTGCAGGCGTTCGCCGGCATCGCGCGCCTGCGCTACATCGACCTGCACTTTTACCCTTTGAGCGCGGGCGGCGAAAAGGATTTCGAGCGGCTGCTGAGCTGGCCCGAGCGCATTCGCAGCATCGACGCCGGCAAATCGATCGTGATGAGCGAGCTGTGGCTGTACAAACTCGGTACCGACGAAAAGTTCAAAGGCATGCTCGACCCCGCCATCATCGCGCGGGATGTCTTCAGCTTCTGGTCGCCGCTCGATCAGAAGTTCCTGCGGATCGTCGGCCGTGCAGCCCGCGCGCAGAACCTCGAGCTGGTGGCACCGTTCTGGACGCGCTACTTCTTCGCCTATCTCGACTACAACGATCCACTCACATTTCGGCTGAACGCGCGTCAGCTGACCGAGCTGGCAGCGCAGCGGGCGTATCAGGCGATACTGGACAATCGGGTAACCGAGACTGGTGGGGCGTTTCGCGGGATGTGACCGGCGATCAGGTTCCCGCGACCAGGCGCTGCAATGCGAGCGTGACCACGAACGCGGCCACAGCCAATCCAGCCAGAAGGGCGCTGCCAAAGGCGGCGATGAAAACCGCGTCGAGGAGCGAGATACCCGCGATCAGGCTGACGACGGCACGCGGTACGTCGCCGGGTCGCCGCCGCCACAGAAAATGCAAGGAATAAAAAACCCAGAAGGCGAAGGCGATGAACAGCAGAATCGACACACCGCCGTTGGCGGCCGCGAGAGCAGCATAGGCCAGCGGCAAGGCCAGGAAGCCCAGCGGCCACAGATTGCGCACGACGTCGAGCGTTTCCTGCTTGGCCACATACGTGAGCCCGATGAGATAGCACAGCAGCAACACGGCTGCCCACCACAACTGCGCCGGCGGCGAGGACATGACTGCATATCCGGCGACTACGTAGACCAGGAGCCGGCACAATCCCATCACCACCGGACTCAAGGGGTTGCCTTTGTGGCGCCAGTCGTAGAATACGATGGTCGCCGCAAGCGCAAGGCCGGCGGCGGGCGCGCGCCAGCCAGTGCCTGCGGCAAATCCGTATCCCACCCAAATCAGTAGCGCCACACTGGCGGCGAGCATCGCCATGCCGGCGCTGAAGACGGTGCCGGCGGCCACCTGTCCGGCGGGAATCGGACGTTCCGGCCGCTGCCTGCTGTCGCTATCGCGATCGAACCAGTCGTTGAGATACATGCCGCCCACGTAGCTCAACGACAGCGCTACGAGCAGCAGCGGCAGGCGAGCATCGATGGCT
>JBGQKF010000433.1:0-4238 GCA_041499435.1 Gammaproteobacteria bacterium | reverse complement strand
TTCAACTTCGCGCAGTTTCAAGAGGCCATGCGTGCAATGACACGGGGCATCAGCCTGGGCGCTCAGCAATCCGGAACACAGGTGAGAAGCGCACTCTCCGAGGCATTTGCCGGCATGGATGATGCGCTCACCAAGGCCGCGCAGGCCGGCAGCCTCGCGATGCGCGAGCTGTTCTCGCGCAGCAAGCAGTTCAATGAATCCGATCTCAAGCTCGGGCTCGAGCAACTCCAGCGGCTCGAGCGCGATCTGCTCGACAGCGTGCGCCAGATGGCCGAGAACACCACCGGCACGGCGCGTTCGGAATGGCAGGATCTGCTGACCCACGCGCAGCGCACTGGCACGGACACGGGCGCTGTGATCGCGGCGACGATGCGCGAATTCAGCGGCCGCATGGCCGGCACGGTCGCGAGCTCGACGACGGCCACACTGGAAGCAGCGCTGCAGTTCGGCGAGCGCTTCGCGCAGGCCGCGAGCGGGTTTCTGGCGGGCATGTCTGAGGCGTTGAAGCCCGAGGCGAGAAAACAGAAGTAGCGGCCGACCGGCCCCGGTATGGGGCTTCAGGGTTAACGGCGTGTCAACCCTTAACTTTGACCAGGCTCGCTGCAGTTTCCAGTCGGTCCTGGAGATTGCTCACCTGGAATGGCTTGCTCAAAAAATCTTCCATCCCCGCATCCAGGCAGGCCTGGCGGTCCGAATCCATGGCGTTGGCGGTGAGCGCGACGATGCGCGGCTGACGGATACCGGAAAGCTGTCGAATCGCACGCGTGGCCGCGACGCCGTCCATGCGCGGCATCTGGATGTCCATCAATACCAGGTGGTATTCGCCGGTGCTTACTTTGTCGACACACTCCTGTCCGTCCTGCGCGAGATCCGCCGAGGCCCCGAGCTTGCGCAGCATGCTCATCGCCAGCATCTGGTTGACCGCGTTGTCTTCGACCAGGAGGATGCGCAGGTCGGCGAGCGTGGGCCGGCTCAGCGACCGCGTGCTCTGGTTCTCCTGCGGAGCCGCGGCCGGAATCGCGGGAATGCGGAACGTAAACGTCGAGCCGCCATAATGCTTGCTCTCGACGCCGATCGTGCCGCCCATGCCTTCCACCAGACGCTTGCAGATGGCAAGCCCGAGGCCGGTGCCGCCGTATCGCCTGCTTATGGAACTATCGACCTGCGAGAACTTCTCGAACAGCTTGCCGACCCGATCGGGCGGAATGCCGATGCCGGTGTCCTTGACGCTACACTGGAGCCAGTTGCCTTGTTCGATGCTCGCGACGTCGATGCGCACGCTGCCGCGGTGCGTGAATTTGATGGCATTGCCCACCAGGTTGAGGAAAATCTGCTTGAGGCGCGTGGCATCGCCGCGTAACCACTGCGGCACCTCGGCGGCGACGCTGTGCTTGAGCACCAGCTTCTTCTGCTGCGCCTGACCGCTCATGAGCTGGGTCACCTCGCCTACCACGGCGCGCACATCGACCGGGCGCGTGTCCAGCGTGACCTTGCCCGACTCCAGCTTGGAGAGATCGAGGATGTCGTTGATCAGCGCGAGCAGAATCTCTCCGCTGCTGCGGATGGTTTCGGCGTAAGAGCGCTGCTCCTCAGTGAGCTCGGTCATCAGCAGAAGCTGCGTCATGCCCAGCACGCCGTTCATCGGCGTGCGTATCTCGTGACTCACGACCGCCAGAAACTCGCCCTTGGCGCGCAGGGCCTCATCCATTACGCCAAGGGCGTGCTCCAGCGCCCGGGTACGCTCGTGTACGATGCGCTCCAGCTCGGCGGCGTGCGCCTGCAAGCGCTGGTTGGCTTCGTACAGCTCCATGCTCTTGTGCTCGAGCAGCTGCTCCGCCTGTTTGCGGGCGCGCCGTTCGCGCTCCACGCGGCGGAGCACAATCTCCATCTCATCGGGTGCATTGGCGATCGCCAGCGGGCTGCTCGGAGTGGTCATTGCAGGGTCAATGTGAAGCGGACGCGGTTGCCGTCATCGCTGGGCAGCTGCTCTCGCGTGATGACAATGCTTTCCTTGAAGTGTCGCCCGGAGCCGCGGATCAAGCCCTCGGCCAAGTCCGCGAAGTGGCGCTTGGAGGAATAGACCAACACCATGCGGCTTGGGGAGCGCTCGACGACGTCGAATCTTGGCAGCTCAGCGTCTGGATACAGACGCCGCACTTCGCTGTGGATCACGCCGTCAAGCGACTGCAGGACGTCGAACGAGCCGCTCATGGCGGCAAGAAGCTGTGCGTAATTGCTGGCCAGCCGCGAGAATAGATATTCGCCGTATGCTTTGAACAGCTCCGGCACCGGCGTATCGCAGACCTTTGACAGCTCGCAGACCAGACGCCAGATCTCGCCGTGGTCATATTTGCCTACCGCGGTATACGCTCCGCCCGAGGGCAGCTGCGCAGCGGCGATCATCTGCTCCATGGCCTGCGCAGAGAAGCGCTGCTCGACCATCTCGAGAAATTCGGTGAAGATGATGCCTTTCATCGCGGATGCGGTTCTGAAGGAAGCGTCTTCGGAGTATCGGCGCGCGCGGGTGGTTTCTTGAGCCGCGCCGAGCAGTGACGTAAATCGGTTAACTGCGCCAGGCATTGCGGTCGAGCCCTTGGTTTTCCGGCGCTTGCCCATATTCGTTTATGGCGATCTGCGCCAGTCCGTTATAATCTTGTTTCTTAAGCATTCGGAGTTGACCATGCCGATCTACGAGTACCGCTGCCGCACCTGTGGCTTCGAAAAGGAATACCTGCAGAAGCTGTCCGACGCACCGATCGAGGTGTGCGAGAGCTGCGGCAAGGCGACCATGTCAAAGCTCCTGTCCGCGGCCGGCTTTCAGCTGAAAGGCAGCGGCTGGTATGCCACCGACTTCAAGAACCCGCCTGGCAAGGCAAAGCCGTCGGAAGCGGATAACAAGGAATCGGCAGGCAAGGAATCGGCAGGCAAGGAATCGGCAAGCAAGGAGTCGGCAAGCAAGGAGTCGGCAGGTAAGGAATCGCCAAGCAAGGAATCGCCAAACAAGGAATCGGCAAGCAAAGATCGCAGTGCCGCGGCTGCGGACAGCTCAGCGCCCCGCAATGCGGCGTCGGAGCCTGCCCTGCCTGCCAGTGATCGAAGGGGCGCTTGACGCAACCGGGTGAAGAAATATTTCATCACGGGACTCCTCATATGGATCCCGCTGGTCATCACGATCTGGGTGCTCGATCTCATCGTCAGTACGATGGACAGCACCTTGTTGTTGTTGCCCGAGCCGCTGCAGCCGAAGACCTGGCTCGGCTTCAACATCCCGGGTCTGGGCGTCGTGCTCTCGCTGCTCGTGCTGTTACTGACCGGCGTGCTGGCGGCAAATATGATTGGCCAGCGGCTGGTGCAATTGGCAGAGGGATGGTTGGCGCGTATCCCGGTCGTGAAAACGATCTACAACAGCGTAAAGCAGGTATCCGACACGCTGTTCTCCAGCAGCGGGCAGGCCTTTCGCAAGGCGCTGCTGGTGCGCTTTCCGCACAGCGAGGCATGGACCATCGCTTTTCTCACCGGTGTGGCACGCGGCGAGGTGGCTTCCCGGCTCGGTGCGGATATGATCAGCGTCTACGTTCCGACGACGCCTAATCCAACGTCCGGATACTTCATCATCGTTTCGCGCGCCAACGTCGTCGAGCTCGAGATGAGCGTCGACGAGGCGCTGAAGTACGTAATCTCGATGGGGGTGGCGGCGCCGCTGCTGCAACGGCACACGGAGGCCCCAATACCTGAGCGTCCGCGGTAACCGGAACACACAACGATAACGCAGTCTTCTTCTTTGAATTCCATGCGCACCAACTATTGTGGACTGATCGACGCCAGCTACCTCACGCAGACCGTGACCTTGTTCGGCTGGGTGCACCGGCGCCGCGACCACGGCGGGGTCATCTTCATCGATCTGCGCGACCGCGAAGGGTTGGTGCAGGTGGTATGCGATCCGGATACGCCGCAGACCTTCGCGACCGCCGACCGGGTGCGCGGTGAATATGTGGTGAAGGTCGAGGGGCGCGTGCGGCCACGTCCGCAGGGTACGGTCAATCCGAACCTAAAGACCGGCGCGATCGAAGTGCTCGCCAGCAAGATGGAGATTCTCAATACCTCGGTCACGCCGCCGTTCCAGCTCGACGACGAAAACTTGAGCGAGAACGTGCGCCTGGAACATCGCGTCATCGATCTGCGCCGGCCTGCCATGCAGGCGAACCTGCGGCTGCGCTATCGAGTAGCGATGGCAGTGC
>JBGQKF010000432.1:0-4242 GCA_041499435.1 Gammaproteobacteria bacterium | reverse complement strand
TTCACCTCTTCACCTTACTCACGGTTCACGCCAAATGGTAAACGAACATGTCTGATGCCATCGTCGTATTGAACGCCGGCTCATCGAGCATCAAGTTCTCGCTCTTTGCGATGCGCGCGAATGACCTCGAGCTCGAGCTGCGAGGCCAGATTGAGGGGATTTACACGGCTCCGCACTTCATTGCTCGCGATCGCGAAGATAACATCCAGGCGGAAAAATCCTGGGGCGAGGGCGTGAACCTCGGGCACGCTGGAGCACTGGAGCATCTGGTGGCACATGTGCGGCAGGCGCTCGGGGCCGATCGCCTGGTGGCGGTCGGTCATCGTGTAGTGCACGGGGGACTCGAATACGATCGCCCGGTGCGCGTGGATGCCGATGTGCTGCGCGCTCTGGAGAAATTCGTCCCGCTCGCGCCCCTGCATCAACCGCACAACCTTGCGCCGATCAAACTGTTGCTGGAGCGGGCTCCCGCCTTGCCGCAGGTGGCCTGTTTCGATACGTCGTTCCACCGCACCAATCCGGAGATCGCACAGATGTTCGCGCTCCCGGCCGAGTTGCACTCGCAGGGGGTGCGGCGCTACGGTTTCCATGGACTTTCGTACGCATACATCGCATCCGTCCTGCCTCGCATCGATCCCAAGGCGGCCAGCGGCCGGACGGTCGTCCTGCACCTGGGCAATGGCGCCAGCATGTGCGCGCTGCAGGCGGGCAAGAGCGTGGCGAGCACGATGGGCTTCACCGCAGTGGAAGGCCTGCCCATGGGCACACGCTGCGGCTCGGTCGATCCGGGCGTGATTCTGTATCTCATGGATCAGCGGGGGATGAATGCCCGCGCGATCGAAAAGCTGATCTACAACCAGTCCGGCCTGCTGGGCGTGTCGGGGATTTCCAGCGACATGCGCACATTGCTCGCATCGGAGGAGCCGAGTGCGAAGCTCGCCATCGATCTCTATGTGTATCGCATCGCCCGTGAGCTGGGATCGCTCGCGGCGGCGCTGGGCGGGCTGGACGCACTCGTGTTCACCGCCGGCATCGGCGAGCATGCGGCACTCCTCCGCGACCGCGTGTGCAATGACGCAGCGTGGCTCGGCGTCCAGGTCGATTCTGCCGCGAATGCAAAGCACGGCCCCCGGATCAGCGCAGCGGCCAGCCGCGTGTCAGCCTGGGTCATTCCCACCAACGAAGAGCTGATGATCGCTCGCCACACGCGAGCGTTGCTGGGGGCGTCATGACAGGTACGTCGGACGTCAGCCGGTACTCAGTCATGGAGACGCTGCGCGACGGCGGCCTGATCGAAATCCGTGCCTTGAGGCCCGCCGACCGCGACGCGCTGCGCGGCACAGTGGACCGCATGAGCGACGAGTCGATCCAACGTCGCTTCTTCGCGCCGAAGCGCCATTTCAGCGAGCGCGAGATCGATTACTTTCTAAACGTCGACTTCGTGGACCATGTCGCGCTCGTGGCGGTGCTCAATGAGGAGGGTCGCGGGCTGATCGTCGGTGGCGGCCGCTACATCCTTGGTCAGCCCGGTATCGCGGAAATCGCGTTCGCAATAGATGATCCGCATCAGGGGCGCGGCATCGGCGCGCTGCTGCTCAGGCATTTGACTGCGATTGCACGCGCAGGCGGGCTCGCGAAATTCACCGCAGAGGTGCTTGCCGGCAACGCTTCGATGCTGAAAGTATTCGAGAAGAGCGGGCTCGCGCTAACCACCAAACGCGAAGCCGGCGTGGTCCACGTCACCCTCCAGTTAACCTGAGACCCCTTCACCCTTCACTCTTCAGTCTTCACTTTCAACAGCAAAGCTTATGATCCCAGAGGTTCCACGCCCCCCGCTCAAAGGCAAGAAGGCCTTGGTCGTCGGTATCGCCAACGAGCATTCGATCGCCTATGGCTGTGCAGCCGCCTTTCACCAGCTGGAAGCTGACGTCGCGCTTACATATCTCAATGCGAAGGCGAAGCCCTACGTCGAGCCGCTGGCGCGCAGCCTGAACGCGTCTATCTTCGCCCCGCTCGATGTTGCGAATCCCGGAGAGCTCGAGGCATTGTTCGAGCGCATCGCGAAAGAGTGGGGCCGCCTGGATATATTGGTGCATTCCATCGCCTGGGCGCCCAAAGAGGACCTCCAGGGCGGATTGATCGACTGCTCCGCCGAGGGCTTCGCGCGCGCGATGGACATATCCTGCCATTCCTTCATCCGTATGGCGAAGCTCGCCGCGCCTTTGATGACCGATGGCGGCACGCTCTTCGCCATGAGCTATCACGGTGCCCAGAAGGTCGTCCCCAACTACAATGTGATGGGCCCGGTCAAGGCCGCACTCGAAGCGGCGTGCCGCTACCTTGCTTACGAGCTGGGCCCGCGCGGCATCCGCGTTCATCCGATCTCGCCGGGGCCGCTCAAGACGCGGGCGGCATCCGGACTCAAGGATTTCGATCTGCTGCTGAACGAGGCTTCGCAACGAGCACCAGTGGGCGAGCTGGTCGACATCATGGATGTCGGTTTTGCGTGCGCCTATCTCGCCACGCCGTATGCACGGCGGATCACGGGTGGTACCGTGTATGTGGATGGCGGGGTGCACATTATGGCTTGACGGCTCATCGCACGCTCCATGCGCGGGAGTGAGCCAGCAGGTCGCAACCATCACAGGAGTCACAAAGATGCGAATCATTGTTGGAAACCTGCCGGACAAAGTAACCGAGGAGGGCATTCGCGAAGCGCTCTCGGCGTTCGCGTCGGTGGACGCGATCAAGCTGTTCAATGACAGCGGTACGCCCTCGGCCGTGATCGAGATGGACATGGCGCGGCCGCAGGCCGAAGCCCTGGCCAAGCGGATCCAGGGCCATCTCTACCAGGGCCGGGCGCTGCGCGCCTGGGTACCGATCATGGACTGGAAATAGGAGCGTCCGATGGGCGACATATCACTGTTCGACCGCGTGGTGGGAGCTCTGTTCGGCGGTCCGTCCAGTAGCGAACCAGAGACCGAGCGACAGCTGGTTGCGGATATGATCGAGATGATCGTCGATGCAGTCGAGCCGCGGGTACGGCTGCATGCGCGATATAAAGACAAGCTCCAAGCGTGCGTGCGTACCACCATCGCTCACCTGCGCACGCTCGGGAAGGCTGTGCAGCAGCCTCTGCTGCTGACGCGTGCCAACTGGAGCCAGGACCCGTGCGTCAATGCGTTCTTCGCGACCGCAGATGACGTGCGAGCCTGCCAGGGAAGAAGCAAAGAGCTGCGTGCCTTCTTCGACGATCCGGCCAATGTCGGCATCGACACCGCCTATGGGCTGCTCGGTATGAAGAAGGAAGAGCGTACGATCTTCGCCCCGCGCTTCGAAGATGGCGTCTTGAAGCAGGATGTCGCGCAGATCTCCGTCAGCTTCTCCGATCATCGGCTGATCGCGCCATCCGCCGCGCTGGCGCAGACGCGCCTGGAGGTCGGCCGGCGCATCGTCCGCCGCCTGGCGCAGGTCGCGTTGCGCCGCATCGTCGCGCTGGATGAGAAGGCGGTGGACCTCGCGCAGCACAAAGGCTATCTCGGCGCGCGCCTGCGCATACTGCATCTCGCGCGCGATGGCATGGAGGGGTTGGTCGACGACCCGGCCACCATCAGCGAGCAGATCAAGTCGCTGGAGCGTGAGCTCAAGGGAACGGTGGACGATTACATCGAAGCGAAATCCAGCCTTGCGACATTGGACGGATACATCGGGCAGATCGTCGAGGTGCTGTCGCAGCCCACCGAGCACGTGCAGCTTACACAAAACGCGGTGCGAATCAATCGCATGGGGATCAAGGTCGACGCTGCGTCCGAAGAATCGGCCAATGTTCTCACGCTCACCGAACTGTCCATCGGCGATGGCCTGCATGGCGTGATAGCGCTGGTCGAATGCCCGCGCGCGGAAATGCCTCCCAAGGAAGATCTCATCGCGAACGCGGAGCGCTATCTGTAGACGCGACGCGTCGCGCCGCAAGAACTCGAAACGCAGCGGTCGGAACCGCAATGTAGAGGAGACTTAAGCCATGAGTAAGCCCGCAAGTTCGCACCCCTCGCCGCAGAACCCGCTCAAGAGCGAAGACCTGCAACTGATCGACGCCTGGTGGCACGCGTGTAATTACCTGTCAGTGGGCATGATCTATCTCAAAGACAACCCGCTGCTGAAGGAGCCCTTGAAGTCGGAGGACGTGAAGCACCGCCTGCTCGGCCACTGGGGCGCGAGCCCGGCGCTATCGTTCGTGTGGGC
>JBGQKF010000431.1:0-4249 GCA_041499435.1 Gammaproteobacteria bacterium | reverse complement strand
CGCAACAGCAAGGGCAAGGCCGTGCGCATGGCCGGCTCGATCACCGAGATCACCGACCGCAAGCTCGCCGAGCTGCAGCTGTTCACCGAGAAGGAGCGCGCGCAGGTCACGCTGCAGTCGATCGGCGATGCGGTGATCACCACCGATACACGCGGCCTGATCGAATACATGAACCCGCCGGGAGAGGCGTTGATCGGTTGCAAGGCCGGCGACGCGCAAGGACTGCCCCTGCACGCGCTGTGCCGCATCGTGGACGAGAAGACGCAGAAGGCGGTGCCCGATCTGGTGGACCTCGTGATGCGCGACGGCAAAGCGGTGGAAGCACCCGCCCACAGCCTGCTCGTACGCCAGGATGGCGGCGAGATCGCCGTCGACCAGTCGGCAGCGCCGATACGCGACCGCAATGGCCACATCGCCGGGGCCGTTCTGGTCATCCGCGACGTGAGCCAGGAGCGGCAGTATGCCGCCAAGCTGACTTATCAGGCGAGCCATGATGCGCTGACCGGCCTGATCAACCGCCGCGAGTTCGAGCAGCGCATGCGCGCGGCCCTCAACAGCGCCGCTCAATACAACCGTCATCATGCGGTGCTGTATCTCGATCTCGACCAGTTCAAGATCGTCAATGACACCTGCGGACACGCCGCCGGCGACGAGCTGATGCGTCACGTCGGGGCGCTGTTGCAGCGACGCCTGCGTGAAGGCGACACGCTGGCGCGGCTGGGCGGGGACGAGTTCGGGGTCCTGCTGGAGAACTGCTCGCATGAGCATGCTCTGCGTATCGCCGATTCGCTGCGTCAGGCGATCGCCGACTTTCCGTTCCCATGGCAGAACCGCACGTTTCGCATCGGCGTGAGCATCGGCCTGGTGAACATCAGCGACGCCGGCTACACCCTGAGCGAAGTGCTGAGCGCCGCCGACGCCGCCTGCTACATGGCCAAGGAAAAGGGACGCAACCGCATCCAGGTCTATAATCCGCAGGACAGCGATCTGTCGGAGCGCCAGGGCGAGATGGAGTGGGTGGGCGAAATCCACCGGGCGCTCGAGGAGGATCGATTCGTTTTGTATGCGCAGGAGATCGTCGAGGTAGGCGACCCGGGCAAGCGTGGCCGTCACTTCGAGCTGCTCGTGCGCATGCGCAACGTGCGTGGGGACCTCATCCCGCCAATGGCGTTCATACCGGCCGCAGAGCGTTTCGACCTGATGCCGGCCATCGACCGATGGGTGGTCAACACGGCGCTGCGCGAGCTGTCCAAGCTGCGCGCGAACGGCCGCGCCGATTTGCTCGACTCGTGCGCGATCAATCTATCTGGCGCCTCACTGCAAGACGAGCAGTTTCTGCCCGTCATCCGAGAAGCACTTGCGAGATACGACATCCCGCCGCGGATGATCTGCTTCGAAATCACCGAACATGCGGTGATCGCCAATCTCGAGAAGGCGGAGCGTTTTATCCGCGACCTCAAAGATCTGGGCTGTTATTTCTCGCTCGATGACTTCGGCGCCGGCATGTCCTCGTTCTCCTACCTGAAGCAGCTGCCGGTCGATCTGCTCAAGATCGACGGCGTCTTCGTGAAGGACATGCTGGATGATCCGATCGACCAGGCCATGGTGATAGCGATCAACAACATCGGCCATCTGATGGGCAAGAAGACCATCGCCGAATTCGTAGAGAGCGAAGCCGTGCTGGAGAGCCTGCGCGAGATCGGCGTCGACTACGCCCAGGGATTCGGCGTGGCCAAGCCGCAGCCGTTCGAATGCATCGGCACGATGGGCTCATCTGGCACCAGCGTTGCCCCGGCTGATTTAGTGGTTACCGGCCCTTCCTTCGCGACGCGCCTGGATTTATAGTACTTGCCCCATCGCAAGGCCGCTTCAGTTTCCACTGCCACGTGGTGCCGGCTCCAGGGCTTCGTCGAACATCCGAGTAGGCAGATTTGCGTACGCGCAACACTTCGCAATTCGATTTGCATCGTAACGATCCAAAATAGTTGACTTGCGATTGCTCTGCCCTTAGCCTAAATTGCCTTTCGCCGAACTTAAAAAAACTAATTGGCGCGGGTCTATTTCTCTTCCAATTATATTTGCCGGCAGTTGCCGTCCAAGGAGTCCGTATGCCAGGGATGCGAGAACTCACGCCTCATCCGAAGTGGGTTGAGACGATGCACGACTACATTCGACCAACGTGGGATCAGCTACTTAACAACGAATGGGCGCAGGGCGTATCGAATGGCCGACTTACCTTGTCGGAAATGCATGGCTGGATGTTGCAGATCTATCCGTTTATCCATACGTTTCCGAAGTTTCTCGCCGAAGCGCTGATCAAAGTCGATGACGACTATTCCCGGGCATTTCTGATCGACAACATTCGCGTGGAGAAAGCACACGCGGAGCACTGGCTGTGGATGGGTATGGGCTTTGGCTTGCGGCGCGAAGACATGCTCGCCCTGGCGGAGGGCGAACGCCCGGTACTGCGCGACGTGCAGTCGCTCACCGACTGGCTGTGGCATATCAACACCCGAGGCACGCTGGCCGAGGCGGTAGCAGCCACCAGCTTCGCGGTCGAAGGCGCCACCGGCGAGCTGGCAAGACGCGTGTACCCCGGCTTCGAAGCATATCGTCACAACCCCAACGTGGATTTCGGCCCGAAGACCTATAAGTGGATGAAAGAGCACGCGCGCTATGACGATGAGCATCCCAAGATCGCGCTCGAGATCATCAAGCTCTACGCCACCTCGGACCGCATTCAGCGGAAAGTGATGCTCGCGGCACAACGCAGCCTGGAGTTGCTCAATCAGGCGCTGCTCACCTCCTTTCGCGCCTACTCTCCGATCTCGACCTCAACGGCCCGGCCGAGCACTAATGTGCGTGTTGCGGAGCGCCGCGCCGAGCAGCAGAGCATCTTGTTCCCCGATCGCCGGCTGCGCGATCGCCGCGCGGAAGCAGCCCTGTGCATGCCGGCAGTACCGCATTGGGAGGCTGTTCTAGCAGCACCCGCCGAAGTAAGCTGACACACCTTGGCCCAGCAGACCTGACCCTGCGTCAGGTCTGCTGCCGGTCGGGATCCTGCGTTGAGTTGCGGCAGTTCGACACGCCGCAACTACAAGCGCTAGCATGTCGTATCAAACCCACAGTTTGAGGATCCGACCATGCCAGCCCACACTGACCTCGTATGGTTCATCACCGGCTGCTCGACTGGGCTGGGGCGTGCGCTCGCGACGCGCGTGCTGGAGTTGGGCCATCGCGCGGTGGTCACCGCCCGCGATCCCAAGACCATTACCGACATCGTGTCGGCTCATCGCGCCTCGGCCAAAGGGCTGCGGCTGGATGTAGCCGATCCCGCGCAGATCGAAAGCGCGATGGTGCTGGCGCAAGATGCATTCGGCCGCATCGACGTGCTGGTGAACAACGCCGGCTACGGCTATCTCGCTGCGGTGGAGGAAGGCGAAGACAGCGAAGCGCGCGCCATGTTCGAGACCAATTTTTTCGGGCTGGTCGCGCTCATCAAGCGCGCTTTGCCCGGCATGCGGGCTCACGGCTACGGGCATATCGTGAACGTCTCGTCCGTCGGCGGCCTGATCGGCAATCCGGGATCGGGCTACTACAACGCCACCAAGTTCGCCGTCGAGGGGCTGTCCGAAGCGCTGGCGAAAGAAGTTCAGCCCCTCGGCATTCGCGTGACGGTGATCGAGCCTGGCCCGTTTCGCACCGACTGGGCCGGCCGCTCGCTCAAGCAGACCCGCAACGCGCTGGCCGCCTATGCTCAGACCGCCGGCACGCGCCGCGCGGAAATCGCGGGACGCAGCGGCAAACAGCCCGGCGACCCACTGCGCGCGGCCGATGCCATCATCAAAGCGGTGCAAGCGGATCCCCCGCCGCTCAATCTGGTCCTGGGCAAGGACGGGCTCGTGCGAGTTCGCGCCAAACTCGCGGGCTTCACGCAAAGCCTCGACACCTGGGAAAGCGTGAGCCTCAGCGCTGATTTCCCCACCGCCTGAAAGCTCGCCGCTCGGAGTTCCCATATTGGATACATCGCAATTGCGGGCTTGCCGCAATTGGCCGGCCGAGACCCGCCAGAATCCGCGGCCCGATGTACACGCACCACTCACCTGAGCGCAAGCCTCGGCATGGGTGGCATGTGGGTAGCCTTCGGCTAGCTAGCCCCGACGCTCTGCGACGGGCCTGCGTGCCTTCACGAGATCTTCCGAGCGAGCGCGCCGGCCAGGGCCTGTGCGAGCGAGCTCGAATCGTAGGG
>JBGQKF010000430.1:0-4255 GCA_041499435.1 Gammaproteobacteria bacterium | reverse complement strand
TCGGCGTGCCGGTGCGGGCGCAGGTAGGTCGCCATGTCGAGCGCAATGACCATGTCGTGCAGCCGATCGTAACTGCTTCGATGCAGGCATAGCCGGGCACGCCGGCGGACGACGCTGCGCGCCTGCGCCTTTACAAACGCGATCTCTGCCGGCCCTATGGTACTGATCGGGGTGAGCGCGACGAACACGCCTTCAGCTACTGCCTGGAAATGGTCGAGAGTTGAAGTGCGGGCGGGCTGCATCAGAATATGAATGGAAAGTACCGCCAGCGGCGGCAAAGTCAGCGAGTGAAGCCATAACGGCAGCTTCGCGGTCCGAATTGAGGGCCAGCAGACAAAAATCGATCGCCGTGTACGACTGCGCGCACCTCACGCGTCCGTGAGCTCGCCCAAGCGCCTGCCGCGGCCGGCCGCAAGAAGGATCGCTTTCATGGCAGCTTGAGGCCGGCGAAGTCGATCGTTGGCGCAACCACGATGAAATGGTGCATACGCAGGTCGGGCTTGTTGTAAACCGGCGGCGCCCCGGTGTAGAGATCGACGATGCGGCAGCCGGCCGCTTCCGCTACGCAATGCCCGGCGGCAATGTCCCATTCGCTGGAGCCGGTGAACCGTGGATAGATGCTGACCTCGCCGCGCGCCAGCCGGCCGAACTTGAGCGCAGAGCCGATGCGCTCGACGGTGTCGAATCCGTTGGCACGTGCGAAATCCTGCGCGGCAGGAACATCATGAAAGCGGCTGATCGCCATGCGCCGCTCCTGCCAATGACTCGCGCTGGGCAGCCGCTGCCAATCGCTCCCCTGCACCTGGAACGCCCCTGAGTCGCGCTCGGCGTAGTACAGCTCGTCGAGCGCAGGCGCATACACCAGCCCGAGCTCGGGACGTGTGCCGCGGATCAGCGCGATGTTGATGGTGAACTCGTCGTTGTGAGCGATATAGTCCTTGGTGCCGTCGAGCGGATCGACGAGCCAGAACTCCCGCCACTGCGCACGTTGCTCATAGGCAATCGGCTGCTCTTCGGAGACGATCGGTGCGTTGGACAGCCGCGCCAAACCAGCACTCAGGATTTGATGCGAGCGCAGATCGGCCGCGGTCACCGGCGAGCCGTCGGCCTTGGTCTCGACCGCGCCGCGGCTTTGGTACAGCTCGAGAATCGCCGCACCCGCGGTACGCGCGAGATCGACCAGGTGGTCACGATCAGGCTGCATGGAACCAGTCTCCAATGAGAGCAATGTCTTCCACGGCGAACGCGCGCCAGCAAAGCGAACTGGTTAGCGCGGCATCGCCATGTTGCCAGTCTACCGCGCTGGACGCGACGACGAAGCCGACGATTGCGTGTCTTAGCGGGCGTTCTACTGAGCAGCAGGAGGCCGCCCGCATCGGTGCTTGACATTAGCGGATAACGACCTGAGCACGACGCCAAAGCCGGTGGTCACGGCACAGCCGTACAGCGCGGCAACCTCGAGGTCGCTGTCCGCGGAAATCGGCGTGAGGCGATTCTCGGAGATGACGGCGCGCTCGTTGAAGGTAGTGAGGGAGCCGGCATTGACGGTGCGTCCTTCCCAAGTGTACTTCGGCGTCGCCGCCTCGATCCCCCGGCCCTTGCGCCAGTGCATGACCACGGTGTCGCCGTCTTTCACGTGGCGCACCCCGGGGCCGACCGCCAGCACGCGCGCCACACCTTCGTGCCCGAGCAGATGCGGCAGTGACTTGTCTTCGCCCATCGCGCCGTCGATCTCGCCGAGCTGCGCGCCGCAGATCCCGCTGTATAGCACCTTGACCAGCACCTGGCCGGCTTCGAGCGCGATCGGCAGCTCGACCTGCGCCATGACGAGCGGTTTACCCAGCTCTGCCAGAATGGCGGCCCGAGTGTGGGTGGGCAGTGTTGCTTGCTTACTCGAAGTAGATGAACGACTACCAGGTCGAAGCTGTCGTCTGGAAACGGCAATGCGATGATCTCCGGCTTGGCGTTGCGGATGGCATCGAGACTCGAGCTCGTCGAAGGCGGGGTCGGCAGACTTGCGTCTCGCTAATGCGACTGGAGAGAAGATGTCGAGTGCAACGCAACACCAACGCAGACGGTAAGCCGGTAGCAGGATGCGCGCGCGCAGCGCGATGCCGGCCGGGTCGTCGAATTCGGCGAACGCGTCGGCGGCGAAGTCGTCCCAGAACGCCAGGGGCACCGGCAGCGCTGGCTGACAAAAGAAGTCCGCCATCATCTTCGCCGGATCGTCGAAGCCCGCGTAGGTACTAAATTTCGATCAGTGCGCCGAGACGGGCGGAGCATCCGAGCACGATGCTCTCGACCGCAAGTCCGCTTACTCTGCGTGCGTAATCCTGCGAGCCGATCTCGTGCAGGAAGCGATCGTCCGCGCCGAATATGACGTGCTGCGCGTCACCGTCGGGTGCCTCCACGCGCCATTCGGCCACTGCGCTGCCCAGACCGCCGATGCGGCTGTGCTCTTCCAGGGTTGCCACGATCCGGTAGCCGGCGAAGAGCTCCGACAGGCAGCCGGTATCGAGCGGCTTGATGGTCGGCATACTGACCACGCCCACCGAAAAGCCACGCTTGCGCAGGATCTCGGCCGCCACATTGGCGGTCGCAACGATCGTCCCGGTCGCCACCAGGCAGATGTCATGACCGCGCGCGAGCGTGATCGCATGGCCGATGGAGAAATTGTTGAGCTCGACGTGCACGCGGGGCTCGCCTTGTTTGCCGATGCGGATGTAGGCGGGGCCGTGTAACTTGAGCGCGCACGTGAGCCCAGCACGCAGCTCCGCCTCGTCGCACGGGGCCAGCACTGTCATGTCGGGCAGCACCCGCATGATGGCGAGATCCTCCAGGGAGTGATGCGTCGGTCCGAGCTCGGCATGGGACAGGCCCGCACCGGTGCCGACTACCACCACCGGTGCGCGGTGATAGCACAGGTCCACGCGAACCTGTTCATAGCAGCGGGTGGTGGTGAAAGGCGTGATGGTGTAGACCACCGGCCGCAATCCCGACAGCGCCAGGCCAGCCGCCACACCGATCATATTCTGCTCGGCCGCGCCGCAGTTGTAGAAGCGCTTGGGGAAACGCTCCTTGAAGCGGTCGAACAGCGGGTTGCCGATGTCGCCTGAAAGCAGCACGATGCGCTCGTCATGGCCGGCGAGCGTGGTGATCTGATCTGCGAAGGCGTTTCTCATGACGCTACCTCCAGCTCGCGCAACGCATGGGCAAGCTCCTGCGCATTCGGAATGCGGTCGTGCCAGTTGTTGTCGTCCTGCATGAAGGAAACACCCTGGCCCTTTACGGTGTTGGCAACGATCGCGACGGGCTTGCCGCTACCATCGGGAACCGCGGAAAAGAGCCTTACCAGGGCAGCGATGTCATGGCCGTTGACTTCGTGCACGCTCCAGCCGAACGCACGCCACTTGTCGGTGAGTGGCCCCGCACCGGATACTTCTGCGCTGCGGCCGGCGGCCTGCCAGCGATTCACGTCGACCACCACGCACAAACGCTCCAGCTTCTGCGCTGCGGCGAGCATGGCGGCTTCCCAGGTCGAGCCTTCGTTGCATTCGCCATCGCCGCACAGGACGACGACTTTGCAATCGTGCCCCTGAATGCGGGCGGCGAGCGCCATGCCCACGCCTATCGGCAGGCCATGACCGAGCGAGCCGGTTGCAGCTTCGAGGCCGGGCAGATGATCGGGGGTTGGCGGATGCTCCGCGAACATGCTGCCGTCCTGACCGTAGTCATCGAGGCGGGTGGCGGGATAGAACCCGCGCAGCGCCAGCACCTGGAACAGCGCCGGCGCAGCGTGGCCTTTGCTGAGAATGAAACGGTCGCGTCCCGTCGCGCGCGGATTGACGGAATCCAGCCGCAGGCTGTGAAAATACGCAGTGACCAGGATATCGACGCACGAGAGACAGGAGCCCAGGTGCGGGGTCTGCGTCAGGTACGAAGTCTTGATGATACGTGCCCGGATGTCCCGAGCGAGGCGGTTGAGCTCCGGAATGGGTAGCTGCGCTGCTTCGAGGGCCATAGGTTGACTTCCCGATCGTGTGCGGCGGACGCCCGGCTCATGAAGATTACGGCGGGAACGGGAGTGCCTTTAACGAAGGCGCATACTGCTGCAGGCGCTCGCGTAGATCCCCGTGAGCCCGCGCGTGAGGCGATCCAAGCGACCCGGAATCCGGTGGCTCAAGTTTTCGCGCAACCCGCCGATATACAAGGATGCAGGGCACAAGCGCTGCAGCCCTCCATGCAAATCGCATGG
>JBGQKF010000429.1:0-4258 GCA_041499435.1 Gammaproteobacteria bacterium | reverse complement strand
GCGACGTATGACATACTGATCGGTAATCCGCCGATGGAGGGCGGGTTGGTGGGGTTGGTTGAAGGCTGGGAAATCTTCAACCGAACCGCGATGCGTATGACACAGAGGAGGAGATGAAGCTATGAAGAAAGCAGATGTAGCCGCCGCAGTGCTCGGCCTGGTGTGCGCTGTAAGCTCGGCGATGCTATTCGCGCAAGTCAAGGGCGTGTACTGGACGACCAGCGGCTTTGTTGGCCCCTTCCCGATCACGGGCCTGATTCCGACCGTGCCCAAAGAAAAGCAGCGCGACATCACCATCCCGATCAGCATGTGGATCATCGATCATCCCAAGGGTCTGGTCGTGTTCGACACGGGCAACAACGTCGCCATATCAGACGGCAACTGCAAGTCCTACTGGGCGGCCGGCTTCTGTGACTTCCTGAAGCCCAGCCAGAAGCGCTCGGATGTCATCGATGAGCAACTCAAGAAGGTGGGCTATTCGACGGACCAGGTGAAGGTGGTGATCACCTCACACACGCACCTGGACCACGTCGGCAATATCGCGATGTTCCCGAACGCGATCCACGTGATGCAAAAGAAAGAGCTCTACCAGGGGTGGTGGCCCGAGAAGCTCCAAGGCCGTGGCAGCCCGGGCGCTTTCGTCATGGCCGATCTAGCAGCAGCCCGTGAGTTCAATTATCTGGAATTGAATGGCGACTACGACCTGTTCGGCGACGGGAGCGTGCTGATTCTGACCACACCGGGTCACACGCTGGGCCACCAGTCTCTGAAGGTCAAGCTGGCGAGCGGCGGCACCATCATCATGTCGCAAGATGCGATCTGGATGCAGGAGAACCTGGACGGCTATCCCGCCGGTTTGAATTACAGTGTACTGGACTACACCAATTCACTGAACCGGCTGAAGTTCATGCGGGATATCGAAGGCGCTCAGCTCTTCTTCGCCCACGACCAGGATCAGTATGCCGCGAAGGGCGGCCGCTGGTATAAGTAAGTAACGTATCTTCATGCCCAATGAAGCCCCCGCTCTGGGGGCTTCGCTGTCTTGCACTGGTGGCCTGTAACGGCGGAATCGATAGTGCTTGTTCCCCTCCCTTGCGCAGCGGGGGAGGGTCAGGGAGGGGGCAGCTCGGTGTGGTTTTCGCTACCGAATCCACTGTTACAGTCCACCAGCCTCCAGCGGTTCGCGACCGAGCATGACCGAGGCTATACTAGTGCGCTGCGCAGCACACTCCTCGATTTCCCTCGGCGGAGGTCGCCAATGCAACGACACAACGTGCTCTTCCCGGCCATTCTCGGTACGGTCTCTATCCTGACGCCACTCTGGGCACACGAAGATGAGCGGCCAGGGACTGCGGGCAACGAACAGCTCGGTGAGGTGAGCTTTCCGATCTCGTGCAGCGCGGCGGCGCAGCGCGAGTTCAATCGCGGCGTAGCTATATTGCACTCCTTTTACTACCCCGATGCCGTCAAGTCGTTTACCAAGGTCACCGAGTTGGACCCGACCTGCGCCATGGGCTATTGGGGCATCGCCATGAGCTCCTGGTATCCGCTGTGGTACGCACCCAGCAGAGAATCTCTCTTGCAGGGGAGAGCCGCTGTCGAGCAGGCGACCCAGGCACCGAGCAAGACGCAGCGCGAGCAGGAGTACATCACCGCGATCGGGATGTTCTACCAGAATTTCGAGGAGCTGGATCATAAGTCACGCGCGAGCGCTTATGAGAAGGCGATGGCGGACGTCTACCGCCACCACCCGAGCGATAGCGAGGCAGCCGCGTTTTATGCTCTCGCACTACAGGCCACCGCCAACCCAAACGACAAAACCTATTCGAACCAGCTGAGGAGCGGCCAAATTCTCGAGGAGCTGTATGCGCGGCAACCCAATCACCCAGGCGTTGCGCACTATCTGATCCATGCGTATGACTATCCTGAGCTCGCGTCGCGTGCGCTCGACGCCGCGCGCCACTACGGGCAGATCGCACCAGCAATGCCCCACGCGTTGCACATGCCGTCGCACACGTTCATCGCGCTGGGTCTATGGGAGGATTCGATTCAATCCAACCTGGCAGCGAACGCCGCCGCGAAGAAGTTGGGTTGGGTGCAGGAGGAGCTGCACACCATGGATTACCTGGTCTACGCGTATCTCCAGAGCGGACGAGGCCAAGCCGCCTCTGAAGTGAACGCGAAGATCGAAGCGGTCAAGATCGCCGAGAAGCACACGTTGGGAATGGACTACGCGATCGCTGCCGCGCCGGCTCGTTACGCTGTCGAGCAGCGGCGCTGGGCCGAGGCGGCGGCGCTTACCCCGATACCGAGCGCATTCCCTGCCACCGTTGCCGTGACCCATTACGTTCGTGCGCTCGGTGCGGCGCGGAGCGGTGCGGTCGGCCAAGCCGAGAAGGATGTCGACAAGCTCACCGAGCTCCGCGATGCGCTCTCGAGAGGGAAACAGGACTACTGGGCCAAGCAGGTCGAGATAGAACGCCAGACAGCAGTAGCGTGGGTATTGTGGGCCAAAGGGCAAAACGACGAGGCGTTGCGGGTGATGCAAGCCGCCGTTGACCTGGAGGATTCGACCTACAAGAATCCGGTGATGCCCGCGTACATCCTGCCCGCGCGCGAGCTGCTGGGAGATTTGCTGATGGAACTACAACGGCCCGAGCAAGCGCTGATTGAGTACGAGGCATCACTGCGGGCAGTGCCGAACCGCTTCAATGGACTCTATGGCGCAGCGCAGGCGGCACAGCTGGCCGGAAACCAGGAGAAGGCAAAGCGCTACTACGCCGAGCTGCTGAGGGCCTGCGATAAAGCGGATTCAGAGCGGCCTGAGCTGCGGCAAGCGAAAATGTTTCTCGCGGCTTCGTAGCGCGGCCTTTGGCCACGCCGCTATCCGCGCCCGAACGCTTCCATCAACCGCTCACGCAACCACCGGTTCGCCGGATCGGCATCCGCGTTCGCGTGCCAATACAGATACGCATCGTAGTCCGGCGCTTCCAGCGGGAAAGGCAGCACGCGATTGCGGAACAGCCGATTCACGATGCGCGCATAGCGCTCCGCCATCGTCAGAATCAAATCGGTTTCGCTCACCACCCGGCACGCGGCGAAGTAATGCTGGCAGCGCAGGCGAATCCGCCGCTTCAAACCGTGGCGGCTCAGCTCGTAGTCCTCGACGCCGAAACCACGCCGCCGAGAGCTCACCAGAATGTGCTCCTGTGCCAGATACGTCTCCAGATCGAGCTCGCGCTTCACGTGCGGATGACGCGGCCGCGCCACGACGACCAGCCGCTCCGCATTGATCCGCTGTCGCCGCACTTCGTCGGATAGCGCCAGGCGAACGTCGATTGCGGCGTCGAGCGTGCCCACCGCGAGCTCGTTCTCCAGCTGATTCCGCTCGGCCCGCACGATCGCGATGTCGATGAACGGCGCAGTGCGCGTGATGGTACGCAGCAGATTCGGCAGCACCGTCAGCTCACGTACGTCACGCATCCCCACCGTGAAGTGCTTGTGCGCGGTCGCAGGATCGAAACGGTCGACTCGCTGGAGTGTGCTCTCGAACCCCTGCAGCGATTGGCGCACCGGATCGATCATCACGCGCGCCAGCGGCGTCGGAATCATCGCCTTGCCCTGCCGCATGAACAGCGCATCATCGAATAGCTCGCGCAGCCGCCCGAGCGCATGGCTGATGGCCGGCTGCGTAAGACTCAGCCGCTTGCCCGCCCGCGTAATACCGCCCTCGGTGTAGATCGTGTCGAAGACCACGAACAGGTTCAGGTCGACTCTGGATAGATGAATTGGTTTCATGATCAAGTATTCGAATAATTCATTTTGTAGATGATAACCCGCGTGCTAGTGTCTTGTCCGATGAAGGTCGCAGGCCTGACTCTCGCGAACCGGGAGCGGTTGCGTCGGCCCGGCGCGTGGATGCGACCCCACGAATAAGGCGGCTATGGATTCCAACGATTCGACGCGCACGCAACAGCTCATCGAGCGCCTATCGGCATTCATGGATGAGCACATCTACCCGAGCGAAGCCCGCTTCGAGCACGAGCTCGCGCAAGGCGATCGCTGGCAGCCGCTCGTGCTGATGGAAGAGCTCAAGCGCAAAGCTCGGGCGCAAAGGTTGTGGAATCTCTTCTTGCCGGACAACGAATATGGCACAGGCTTGACCAATTACGAGTACGCGCCGTTCGCCGAGATCATGGGAAGAGTCGAGTGGGCATCCGAGGCATTCAACTGCTCGGCGCCGGACATCGGAAACATG
>JBGQKF010000428.1:0-4258 GCA_041499435.1 Gammaproteobacteria bacterium | reverse complement strand
CTTCCAGATCGGTCGCGCCGGCATCGCGTACGATGTCCTGCGGCCGGCCTTGCGCCAGCACCTTCCCGGCATGCATCAGGGAGATCCGATCGCAGCGCTGCGCCTCGTTCATGAAGTGCGTGGAGATGAAGATCGTCACGCCGCGGTTACGCGATAGATCGAGCAGGAGCGCCCAGAAGCGGTCACGCGCAACCGGATCCACACCGGAGGTGGGCTCATCCAGGATCAGAATTTCGGGCTCGTGTATCACCGCGACAGCGAGCGACAGCCGCTGCCGCACACCGAGCGGCAGGCTTTCAGCTACTTCGTCCAGATACGGCGTCAACGAGAACCCCTCGGTGAGCTCGGCGATGCGTGCTGCGATGCGCGCGGCCGGCAGGCGGAACAGACGCGCGTGCAGCTCCAGGTTCTGGCGGACCGTGAGCTCCGTGTACAGCGAGAACGATTGCGACATGAAGCCGACGCGCGAGCGCGTGGCCAGATCGTGCGCATCCACCGGCTTGCCCAGTAGCCGCGCCTGCCCGCTTGTTGCATCGAGCAGGCCGGTGAGCATCTTCATGGTTGTGGTCTTGCCCGAGCCGTTCGAGCCGAGAAAGCCGAAAATCTCCCCACATGCGATCGTGAAGCTCACGTCGTCGACCGCTACGAAATCGCCGAACCGACGCGACAGGTGCTATGCTTCGATGACGATTTGTTGCTCTCCGAGCCGGCGCGGAACGATCACAAGCTCATGGTGGTGATCGCGCTTGGCGGGCGGCAGCAGCGTGACAAATGCCTCCTCCAGCGTCTGCGTGCCGGTACGCTGCTTCAATTGCGCGGGCGTGTCGCGGGCGAGAATGCGGCCGGCATCGAGCGCGAGGAGCTCATCGAAACGTTCGGCTTCATCGAAATAGGCCGTGGCCACCAGCACCGTCATCGCGGTGCGCCGTGCGCGGATGCTGCCGATCAGATCCCAGAATTGCCTGCGCGAGAGCGGATCGACACCGGTGGTGGGCTCGTCCAGGATCAGCAGGTCGGGATCGTGCATGAACGCGCAGCACAGTCCGAGCTTCTGCTTCATCCCGCCCGAGAGCTTGCCGGCCTCGCGGTCCACGAAGGCGGTCAGCCCGGTCGCGCGCAGGAGCTGCACGATGCGGCTTCTGCGCTCGGCCCGCGCCGCACCGAACAGGCGGCCGAAGAACTCCAGGTTTTCGAACACCGACAAGCTCGGGTAGAGATTCTTGCCAAGGCCTTGCGGCACGTACGCGATCTGCGGACACACTGCCGTACGGTGCCGTGCGTGTGCCATATCGCCTCCCAGCACCTGCACAGTGCCCTGCTGGATCTTGCGGGCGCCGGCGAGGATGGCGAGCAGGGTCGACTTACCCACGCCATCCGGGCCGATCAAGCCGAGCATGGTACCGGCTGCCACTTCCAGATCGATGCCGTCCAACGCCACCACTTTTCGGTAGCGATGCGAAAGACCGTGCACCTGCACTACCGGCGGCGCGCTGCTCATGTCGGCGGCAGCTTGACTTCGAGGTTGGGAGGCCAGGGGGCGTTGCGGTCGAGCCGGACATAAGCGACGCCCGGCACGCCGGTCTTCACGCGGTCCAGATATTTGCGCAGCAGCTCGGGTGCAATCTGCGCTTTCACGCGGAACGTGAGCTTCTGGCGCTCGGTCGCGGTCTCGACGGTCTTCGGTGTGAATTGGGCCTCCACCGCGACGAAGGTGATGGTCGCGGGCACCACGTATTGGGGCGCAGCATCGAAGATCAGCCGGACCTCCCCGCCGATCGCGAGCCGCCCGGCCAGCATCTCGGGCAGGAACAGCGTCATGTAGACGTCGCTCAGGTCGAGCATGCTGACCACCTTGCCGCCCGCGGCCAGTACCTCGCCAGGCTCCGCGAGCCGATACTGCACGCGGCCGGCACGGAGCGCCTTCAGTGTGCTGTCCTGGATGTCGGCGTCTATGCGTTGCGTTGCCGCTATGGCGGCGTCGATGCCGGATTGCGCCTGCGCCACCGAGGCACGGGCCGCGACCAGCGCAGCTCTTGCGGTCAGCAGGGCGTTGCGATCGCCGTCCAGCTTTTGCGGGCTCACGAAGCCTTGCCGCACCAGCTCCTCAGAGCGCTTGAACATACTTTCTGCGTACGCAAGCTCGCTTTCGCGCTGTGCGACCACCGCTTTGGCAGTCTCTAACGCGTTGCGTGCCTGCGCAACCTGAGCCTGGCCCTGTCGCAGCTCCGCCTGTAACGTCTGCGTGTCCATGTGGGCGACGGTCTGCCCGGCCTCGACGAAATCGCCCTCGCGCACCAGCACGTCCTTGATGCGTCCTGGCAGCTTGGTGGCAATATCGATCTGCGTGGCCTCGATGCGGCCGTTGCCGCTCACGAAGCCGGGCGGCAGCTGGGGCGGGCGCAGCTTCCACCAGGTGAGCGCACCGCCTGCCGCGACGGCGGCAGCGGCCAAAATTACGATCCAGCGGGTGAATTTCGTCGTCATGGTCGATCGCGATGGCGGAAAGGCATCCGCCACGATAAACGCGGATGGTCAGCTTGCGCTTGACCGGCGTCAACCGGTATTGACGCTGATCAAAGTTCCCAGGTGATCGGCAGCGCATACTGCATTCGGTTCCCAACCCTTTGCAGGAGATGTGATGGGCAGACCATGCAGATGCCCGCACGCGGCTCGCAAGCGACGTGCGGATGATGCTGGCCGATACCGAGGAAGGGGAGATGGAGCAACTATAAGACAATTGAACACCCGGAGAGTCTCGTATAATCGGGAGCGCCGCGCCGGAAGCAGGCGCAAGGACAAATCCGGACAACAACGATGTCATACCTGAAGGAGGAGAAGCCATGAACAATTCACTTGTGACGACCCTGTTTGGTGCGTGCGCGCTGGTGGCATCATCGTCGCTGTTGGCCGGCGAGGTGGAAGTACTGCATTGGTGGACTTCGGGCGGAGAAGCGAAGTCGGTCGCCGAGCTGAAGAAGATTCTGGAGAGTAAAGGCGACACATGGAAGGATTTCGCCGTGGCCGGTGGCGGCGGCGAGACCGCAATGACCGTGCTCAAGTCGCGCGTGGTATCGGGCCAGCCGCCGACCGCGGCGCAGGTGAAAGGTCCCGGCATTCAGGAATGGGCGGGCGAAGGCGTGCTGGCCAATCTCGATGACACCGCTAAGGCCGGCAACTGGGATGCGCTGCTGCCGCCGGTGGTGAGCCAGGTGATGAAGTACAAAGGCCACTATGTGGCGGTGCCGGTGAACGTGCATCGGGTGAACTGGATGTGGGTCAATCCGGAAGTGTTCAAAAAAGCCGGCGCCAAGCCGCCCACCAACTGGGAAGAGTTCGCGTTGGCCGCGGACAAGATTCAGAAGGCGGGCTTCGTCGCGGTAGCGCACGGCGGCCAGCCCTGGCAGGATGCCACGCTGTTCGAATCGATCGCGCTTGGGATCGGCGGTGCGGAGTGGTACCACAAGGCATTCGTCGAGCTGGATCCAAAAGCGTTGAACAGCGCGACCATGGAGAAGTCGTTCGCGACCCTGCGCACGGTGCAGAAGTACATCGACAAGGATGCCGCCAATCGCGATTGGAACCTGGCGACCGCGATGGTCATCAACGGCAAAGCCGGCATGCAGTTCATGGGCGACTGGGCCAAAGGCGAATTCAGCGCGGCCGGCAAGGTGCCCGGCAAGGATTACCTGTGCATGGCCGCGCCCGGTACCAAGGGCGCGTTCACCTTCAACATCGACAGCTTCATCATGTTCCAGCAGAAGGATCCCGGTGCGAAGACCGCACAGGCGCATCTGGCCGCTGCCATCATGGAGCCGCAGTTCCAGGAAGTGTTCAATCTGAACAAAGGCTCGATCCCGGTGCGGCTCGGCATGAACCTCGACAAGTTCGACCAGTGCGCCAAGGATTCGGCGATGGAATTCACCGCCTCGGCGAAGAGCAACAAGCTGGTACCGAGCTGGGCGCACGAGATGGCCATGCCGCCGGCCAACAAGGGTGCGATGTTCGACGTGATCGCGAGCTTCATGAGCAATCCGAGCATGACGCCGAAAGCGGCCGCCGAGAAGATGGCCGCCGCCGGCAAGAAGTAACCGAGGGCAACAGCATTCGCGGCGGGGACGCTGTTCGTCCTCGCTCGACTGACGCGAATCGTGAACCACACCGCGGCTGCTCCAACAGGCCGTGTCGCTGCCCCTGGCAGGCGATGGGTGGACGCTGTCCAGGGCGCCCTGCCCAAGCTCGTGCTCTCGCCCACGCTGCT
>JBGQKF010000427.1:0-4273 GCA_041499435.1 Gammaproteobacteria bacterium | reverse complement strand
TCCTTCACTTCCTTCACTTCCTTCACTTCCTTCACTTCCTTCACTTCCTTCACTTCCTTCACTTCCTTCACTTCCTTCACTTCCTTCACTTCCTTCACTTCCTTCACCTCCTTCACCTCCTTCACTTGCTTTCACTCACTTCTTGACCGCCGTGAACAAATACCGATTCAAACTGAAGAAGTATTCCTCGCGCTCGCCCAGCACGCGCAGATCCTGCGCCCATGCGTGCGCGGATGCTTCATCCAGGTATTTCTTGGCCCAGTTGCACAGAGTGCCGATCATGCCATGGCTGTAGGTGTTGGCATCGTAGCGATCGTTCAGCAGCGCGATCACTTCCACGCCGGTGACCTCGAAGCCCGCGGCCGCCAGAAGCTGCTTCAGCGTGCGAGGCAGATGCGGGTGCGGGCAGTGGCGATCCCACGCTTCAATCACGCGCCGCATCCGCTCCGGATCGCTCGAATGCCACACGCACGACTCCCAGTCGGTGTCGACCACCACCGCGCGACCGCCAGGCCGCAATACCCGGTTCAGCTCCAGCAGCGCGCCATCGATGTCAGCGACATACTCGTAGACCTGTGTGCAGACAGCGGCGTCGAAATGAGCGGCTGGGTACGGCAGCCGGCCGACATCGCCCTTCGCGAGCTGCACCCAGCTTTTGCCGTAGCAGCGCCGGGCCGCAAGCGCCAGCATACTGCGACTGGCGTCGATTGCTTGCACCTCCCCCTGCATGCCCACTCGGTGCGCCATCTCCAGGGCCAGCAACCCCGGGCCGCACCCCAGATCCACCACCCGCTCGCCGCGGGCAAGCGCAGTCGCGTCCAGCACGCGCCCGCGCTGGGTCACGACATCCGGGGTCAGGTAGATCGCTTCGACCCGGCGCGACTCGCGGTCGTCGAACTTCACGTTTGCATCCCTTTTCGTAATCCGCTGGACCCATCCAGCATGCAGATTCTATCCTGCGACCGCGCAGCCGGGGGATTGTGAAGCGCCAGGCCGCACTCGATCGCGCGCCGCGCCGCCGGCACAGCAGTCGCGACCATCACGTGCATTGGCTGCGCTTAGGGCCTCGTATCCAAACCGTGTTGCGCCTTTCGCGGAGCCCTTACCCGCTCGTTGCTGCAATTGCGCTGTGGCTCGCCGCGTGTCCAGCCGTCCACGCTGAGCCCATCCTGCTCGAGCGGTTCGAGAACCTGCGCGCCAGCGACGATCTCGACGGCATGGTCAAGCGGCGGTTCGTGCGCGCACTCGTCGTCTACAGCAAAACCTTCTATTTCGTTGATCGCGGGCGCGAGCGCGGTTTGATCGCCGAAGGCATGCAGCTCTTCGAGCAACACCTCAACCGCTCGCTCCACATTCGTTCGCCGCAGGACTACGTGCACGTCGTGGCAGTACCGGTATCTCGTGATCAATTGGTACCCTGGCTGCTGGAGGGGCGCGGCGATATCGCGATGGCGAATCTCACGGTCACGCCGCAGCGCCTGGAGCAGGTGGATTTCTCCGAGCCGTTCTATGCCAATGCATCGGAGATCCTGGTCACGGGCCCCGACGTCGCGGCCCCGGCAAGCGTCGACGATCTGTCCGGCCAGGACGTGTTCGTGCGCAAGTCCAGCAGTTACTACGAGAGCCTGGTGCGCTTCAATCGATCCTTGCAGGGGCGGTTGCCACCCGTTACGCTGCACTTCGTCGATGACCGACTGGAAGACGAAGATCTGCTGGAGCTGTTGAACGCCGGCGTCATCCCGCGCATCGTCATGGACGATTACAAAGGCCGCTTCTGGGCGAAGATCTTTCCCCGCATTCACCTGTGTTCCGACATCGCGTTCAATCGCGCGGGCAGGATCGCGTGGGCCCTGCGCAAAGACAGTCCGCGCTTCAAGGCTGTGGTGGACACGTTCGTAGCGCACCACAAGTTCGGCTCGGCACTCTACAACGACGCCTACCGCCGCTACTTCAAGAGCACGCGCTGGGTGAAGAATCCGGTCTCCGAGCGCGAGCGGCAGCGATTCCTGGCGACCGTCGAGCTCTTCAAGAAGTACGGTGAGGAATACGGCTTCGATCCGCTGCTGCTCGCGGCTCAGGCGTATCAGGAGTCGGGTCTCGATCAACGCAAACTGAGCCCGAGCGGCGCGCTCGGTGTCATGCAGCTCATGCCGGAGACAGGTCGTTTGATGAAGGTCGGCGACATCCGCCGCCTGGAGCCCAACATCCATGCCGGCATCAAGTATCTGCGCGAGCTCGCCGACCGGCATTTCCCGGATTCCGGTCTCGATGCATTCAACCGCACGTTGTTCGCGTTCGCGGCCTACAACGCCGGTCCCACGCGCATCGCCTCGTTGCGGCGCGAGGCACAGGAAAATGGGCTCAATCCCAACAACTGGTTCAATAACGTCGAGCGGATCGCGGCACGGCGCATCGGCCGCGAGACGGTGGTGTACGTCGCCAACATCTACAAATACTACGTAAGCTACAGCCTGCTCGAACGCCAGTTGCGCACGCGCGAGCAGGTGCGCGGGGCCACGCCCTGAAGGCTACGCCATCGCCCGCTCGGAGCGCATCGAGGTCATATGCTATGCTCGCAGCCGATTCTCGAGCGTGGGGGGAGTTCGGGTCGGCTCGCGCATGCAACGCGGCTTCCTCTTCCTGCATCATCCCGGACGACAAGCCAAATCTACAAAGATCGAGGAAGCTCGGCGGATGAGTCAGGGTATCTGCACGGCATGTGCGTTTGCAAGCATCGGTTCTCGCGCCATGCAGAGCTGTCTACTCGGCTTGATCGCGGTCCTCGCCGCAACCGCCTGGAGCAAGCCGCAAGGCCAGCCGTTCCAGGCACAGCTCGCGCAGCAGACGGCGGACGCACCGGCGCACAAGAGCGCAGCCAAGCCGGCCGCCGCGCTTCCAGCAGCGGCCGCGCAGCCGCAGGATCGGATCGAGGTCCATCGCATCGGGAACGCATCACTGATCGATGTGTACCACGTCACCGGCATCGGCGGGGCGCAGGTGAAGCGCCCTCAGAGCGGCTGGCCCCGCGCTGTGTTCGTGCGGCTGCACGGCTTCCCGGAGCTCGAGAGCTTTCAGGCCAAAGGCGGCGCCGGCACGCTCGACTGCGAGCTGAATCGCGTGGAGGGCCGTCCAGCTCGGCATCGATGCCGGCTGGCCGGAACCGACGTCGACCCGCTGTCGCGTACCTCCGAATACTTTCAGGTCGAGCTGCCTGCCGCACTGCTGGCCGCGGATGGCGCCCCGGTGGAGCTGCACTGGGTGGATCATTGGCGCTGATGCTTTTCCAGCGCCGAAGCGTTACTGCGATCGTGCACCGAACAGCTCACCGCCGAACAGTTGCAACGAAGCCGCGCGCACGAGCGCGTGGATTTCGTCTGCCGCCAGCGGCTTGGAAACGTAGTTGCCCTGGACTTCGCTGTAGCCCAGTTCGCGCAGCAGCTCGAGCTGTGCCACCGTCTTCGCCCCTTCACCGGCAATGGTCGGGTTTCCGAGGTATGCCCAGAGGCTACGCCAAGGTCGCCAGATTACAAAATTACAAACCTGACCCCTCTATCCCCGCACAAGCGGCAAACCGCGCCGATATGCGACGCTTGAAGCCGATGAACGGCCCGCAAAACCCCGCCACATGGCAATTATTCACCAACAACCCACGCGATTGACCGCCCAACGGCACCGCGATACAGTGCCCCTTGCCGGAAAATGCCGTTTCAATTTCCTAGGCTCTAAATCAAGCCATGGCGAGTTTTGAAGTGATTAACTGTCGGGGTTTCTGGACAATTCCAGCGAGTACAATTTCGGGCAGACTGACACTCTGTAGCTGATGCAATATTGACTCGGGTGATCGAAACCGCTGTGTTGGTGCGCAAAGCCGTCCTTCTCATCTGCGGACTCGCCACTGCGCTCATCGCTACGGCGCTGTGCCTGGCCGACGGTCTGGTATGGCCTCCGATCACCGAGCCACCAACTCACCGGCACGTCCCCGGCAAGTGGGTCTGGGCGGAACTGTTCAGTGAAGATACCAAGACAGCAGCGCATTTTTACGCCGAGGCGTTCGGGTGGACGTTCCAGAGCTTCGAGGCGCCGCGCGACGCAGGCTACGTGCTGGCGCTCTCCGACGGCGAGCCTGTCGGCGGCATGATTCAGCGTGACCATACTTATGACAACACGCCGGGAAGCCGGTGGCTGGGCATGATCTCGGTGCCGGATGTCAAGGCCGCAGCGCGCTACGCGGCGGGTCACGGCGGCAAGGTGGTTGTTCCGCCGCGGCTTCTGA
>JBGQKF010000426.1:0-4285 GCA_041499435.1 Gammaproteobacteria bacterium | reverse complement strand
TGGGTGATCGTGAAGAGGTGAAGAAGTGAAGAGAAGAAGTGAAGAGAAGAAGTGAAGAGAAGAAGTGAAGAGAAGAAGTGAAGAGAAGAAGTGAAGAGAAGAAGTGAAGAGGTGAAGAAGTGAAGAGGTGAAGAAGTGAAGAGGTGAACCGGCGAGGCCATGCGTACCTCCCGAGATCGTCTCCTGTTCACCTGTTCACCTTTTCACCTGTTCACCTCGTGACTCATCAACGAAACACTGCACCGCGCAGCCCGCTATAATCCCCTCTCAAATCCACCGCTCGAGGCGCGCCATGTCTTCCTCTCATCCCACCATCGGCATCACCATGGGCGATCCCTCCGGCGTCGGGCCTGAGATCATCGTCAAGGCGTTGCAGGAAATGTCCCCGGAGTTGCGCTCGACGAGCGCCGTGATCGGGAATCTCGAACTGCTCAAGCGCGCCGACAAGCTCGTGGGCACCGGGCTCACTTTCACCGATTCGCTTGATGCGCGCGGCAGCGTGGTTCCGGTGGTGCACGTGCCCAGCAAGGGTCAACACGAGATCCGCGATGGCCAGATCAGCGCTGCCGGGGGCGAGGCTGCTTATCAGTACATCGTCAAAGCGGTCGACCTCGCGACTTCGGGTCAGATCGCTGTGATCGTGACCGCGCCGCTCAACAAGGGCGCGATGCACGCCGCCGGTCATCATTTCGACGGCCACACCGAGCTGCTGGCTCATCTCACGGGCGCCACTTCATCGTTCATGCTGCTCGCCTCGGATAAATTGTCCGCGATCCACGTGACCACGCATGTGAGCTTGCGAGGCGCTACGCAGCGCGGAACCACCGAGCGCGTTCTCGCTACGATCCGCACCGGCAATGCGCACTTCAAAGCACTGGGGTTCGCCAACCCGCGCATTGCGGTCGCGGGGCTGAACCCCCACTGCGGCGAAGGCGGCATCTTCGGCACTGAGGAGATCGATCATATAGTCCCCGCGGTTGAGCAAGCGCAGCGCGAAAGCATCAACGTGAAAGGTCCGATCTCAGGCGATACCGTGTTCTATCGCGCATTGAAGGGCGAATTCGATCTGGTGGTGGCGCAATACCACGATCAGGGCCACATTCCGACCAAACTGATCGCGTTCGACGAAACCGTGAACGTGACGCTGGGCCTGCCCATCCGCCGCACCTCGGTAGATCACGGCACTGCATTCGATATCGCCTGGCAGGGAAAGGCGAGTCCGATCAACATGCGCGCCGCGGTCGCCTACGCGCGCCTCATGGCCGATCGGATGCCGGCCAGGGTGGCGGCCTGACCCGCATCATGGACGCGTATCGGCCGAAGCGGCCGTTGCCCGTGATCAGCATTCGCCGGTGACTGCCCGCGTCGTCATCGTTGCCGACGACCTTACCGGCGCCATGGACGTGGCCGGGCCGCTCGCCGACCGCGGGCTCCTGACCCTCGCAGTGGCGAGCCGGGAGGGATGCTCGGCTCGCGATCTCGAGAATGGCGCCGTCATCTCGATCAATGCCGACTCCCGGCACTTGAGCCCCGCCGATGCCGCGCGCTGCATGCACCGCATCGCATCCGAGCTGCTCGACGAGCACGCGCCGATCTTGATCAAAAAAATCGATTCCACGCTGCGCGGCAACGTGGTGGCGGAGACGCTCGCGATGATGGAAGCGACGCGCCGCTCGATCGCGGTCGTTGCACCGGCGTTCCCGGGTCAGAAACGCACGGTCAGCGGCGGTGTTGTTCATGTCGACGGCGTCCCGCTGCCCGACACCAATTTCGCACGCGACGCGCTGTCGCCGCCGCCGCTGCAGCCGCTGCATCTGCTGTTCACCCGCGCCGCCCAGCGCGCCGCCGTGCAGGTATTGCGCCCAAGCCAGCCGCCGCAACTGCTGAACCCGGGTGAGCCGCAAATCCTGGTGTTCGATGCGGAGAGCGACGCGGATCTCGAGCAGATCGTACGCAATCTGCAACCCGATCTGCAGCGCGTGCTGCTGGTCGGCTCAGCCGGTATCGCGCAAGCGGTGGGCCGCGTATGCTTTGCCGATTCTGCGCCGAGCGCGCGGTCGCCGAGCGTGCGTGGACGCATCCTGGTCGTCGTGGGTTCGCGTGCGCAGCAGAGTGAAGAGCAGGTGCGCCGGCTGCTGCAGACAGCGGGTGCGGAGCGCTTCCCGGCGCCCGATGGCATCGTCGCCGTGGATGCAGCGGCGAGGTCGCAAGCCCAGCTCCTGGTGGTCCAGGCAACCGCGCACGCCAGCGACCGCGAGAGCGATGCGGTAGCGGTCGCTCGCCGGCTCGCCGAGGGCACGGCAACGCTGCTCGGGCGCGGCGGCATCGGCGCACTGGTCGTGACCGGGGGCGATACCGCCGTCGCTATTCTGCAGCGCCTGGGCCAGTCCACGTTGCGTGTGATCGGCACGCTGATGCCAGGCATCCCTTACAGCCGCATTGCAGGGCCGGGCGGTGAGCTGCTGTTCGTCACCAAGGCGGGGGGCTTCGGCGCCCCGGAGACCTTTCACACCATTGTTTCGCGGCTTCGTTCCACCGCGTAGCCGGCGCCACGCGCGAGCCCGACTGAGCGCTGCCGTCCCACTTGCATGGGGATTTCCATCCAATGTTGTTGTAGTCTCCCGATGAAATGTGAGACTGGAGCCAGTGCCCATCGCTTTGTTGTCGCTTTCGCGAGCCGGTCAGGTAGCGGCGCGCCCATACCTGGGCCGCTGCGCACTGCTTCTGTCAGCTCTGTGCATGTTGCTGTGGCAGGCGATGGCTGAAGCCGCTGATGCGCGCGGGTCGGTGCGTGCCTGGCGTGAGCACGATGCCGTGCTGGTGCAGGCGCAGGCCGACGTCGATGCGCCGATCGAGATCGCCTGGCGAGTGCTGACCGACTACGATCACTATGCGAATTTCATCCCCGATCTCAAATCCAGCCGCGTGCTGGCCCGCTCGGGCGACACCGCGATCGTGGAGCAGAAGGGCGAAGCCGGATTCTTCCTGTTCCATTTCCCGATCGAGGTCACCTTCAGCGTCACCGAACAGCCGGGAAGCTCCGTGAGCTCCCGCGCGATCTCGGGGACTTTCAAGGAAATGACGGGCACTTACGTGCTCACGGAACGAGATGGAGGTGGTGTACGCCTCAGGTACAACGGCCGCCTGGTGCCTGCATTCCAGCTGCCGCCTTTGGTTGGTGTGCCGGCGCTGCGTGCAGCGGTGGAGCGCCAGTTCCTCGCGCTTGCGCGCGAGATCAGGCGCGTCGCGCTTACGGACGCACGCGATGGCCGCTAGATCCGCTGGCGTCGTACTCGCCGCTTTCCTGGTCCTGACGGGTGGATGCGCATCGCATCGCCCAGCGCCTGGAAATGCGCAATGGGCCGAGCAACGCTGTGAGCTTCTGTACCAGGCGCTCGACCAAGCCACGCGACGCGCCGGCCGCATCGATGCGGGTGCGGTCCCGGTGCCGTACTACGCTTATCTGCGCACGGATCGCTTCAGCGCGAGCCTCAAGGATCGCGCCGCGGACGGCGAGGCATTCGCTGCCTGGATCGAGCGGATGCGGGCTCTCGATCTCGCCGCGCGCGAGCTTGAATTTGCCAATCTCCCGTCACCCGAGCGCGAACGTCTGACCGCGCGCTTCCCGGCATTGCGCGAAGGTCTGGCGCCAGCGCTCGAGCCATGTGCGCGCACGCTGGCGCGCCATGATTTCGAGAGCGCCTCTGCGCGGGCCGAGCTGCGCCGAACGCTGAGCGTACCGGACGACTATGACACCTGGAAGCGTGTGGTAGGCATCTATGTCTTGACCCGCATCCCATTTTCATCCGGTGTGCGGAACTATCAGGCGCAGACGACGGCAGTATTCCAGCGGCCTCGGTCCGAGCTTCCGGTGCGCGGGCAGCTTCTGCTCTACGCGCCGGCGTCGGCGGTGCCGGCGGATGCGGCCGAAATTCAGGGGCTCGTCTCCACCGCGCGTATCGATGCGCTTGGCATTCCCGTGCTGGACGCAACCGCGCTGGAGCGGCTATTCGATGCCTTTGCGCCCGTTTACTGGATCGACACCGTGGATGACAACGACCGTATCGGTGCCCTGGAGCTCGATGCGCACGGTGGCGTAGACGTGGATATCGCGCAGCCTCTGCAGTATCGGCGGCTCGCCTACACGCGCTACGGCAGTGAGATCTGGCTGCAGCTCATTTACAGCGTGTGGCTGCCGGCGCGCCCGCGTACCAGTGTATTCGATCTGCTGGGCGGGCATCTCGATGGCATCACCTGGCGGGTGACGCTCGACGCCAAGGGCGTG
>JBGQKF010000425.1:0-4287 GCA_041499435.1 Gammaproteobacteria bacterium | reverse complement strand
GATCTCGATGTCGTGCGTGCAGCAGAACAGCATCTCGTCCACCAGAATCCCTTCGCCGATGGTGCGCGAGATGGGAATGAGCTTGGTGTCCGCCGGGGTGGTTGGAATGAAGTGATACTTGTAGAAGCGCTTGAGATGATCATGCCCCACACCGCCGGTCATGGTCGGGACGTGATTGACGTACGGCTGCGCCACCATCGTGCGCATGGTGGCATCGACGTCGCGTGTGCCGAACTCATGCATGCAGTGCGTATCCCACAGCGTCGAGAAATCATAGTGCGGCCCCATCACGCCGCGGAACGCCGCAATCGAGCGATGATGGGCCATCAGCGCTGAGGGCTTGTCGTAGTGATCGCCGCCGGTGCGCGCGAACGCGTGATCCTGGCCGGGATACACGTAGATCTCGACATCGTGTCGGTCTTTCAACGCGTCCTTGATCTTCTGCACGGCCTCGGGCGGAACGAACTTGTCCTTCTCCGCGAAGTGCAGCACGGTGGGGCACTTAGGCGGCTCGTTCAAGCTGTTCTCGATACCGACGCCATAGTAACCGACCGCCACATCGACGCCGGAGCGTGCGGCCGCGAGATACGCGAGCTTGCCGCCGAGACAGAAGCCGAGCGCGCCGATCTTGCCGGCTACTTCCGGGCGTGCACGTAATGTCTTCACCGCAGCGGTGATGTCTTCCACGCCTTTGTCGACGCTGAAGCGCTGGAAATAGTCGAATGCCTTCTTCCAATCGGCTTCGCTGTAGCCCAGGTCGACATCCTTGTCCAGCCGCCAGAACAAATCGGGCGCGAGTACGACATAGCCTTCCTCGGCATAGTAGTCAGCGACCTCGCGCACGTAGGCGTTGATGCCGAAAATCTCCTGACAGAGCACGATGGCGGGACCTTTCCCGCCGGCGGGCACTGCCAGATAGCCGCGAAATTTGCCGCCATCGGCAGCCGCGATCTCGATCCACTTCGAAGCCATGTCTCTCCTCCGGTTGCGTTGGGATATTTCGACGGCTGACTTTTACATGGGCGCTCCAGGCTGTCAAATCGGGTGTGCTTGACAAGTGAGGGCCGCCGCCTCTAGATTCGACCGCTTACAGCGACGCGGACGCGATCGGGCCGGTAACAAATCAAGCGCTTGTGCGTCGCACGGCAAAAACGCAGGCGGCGGACGCGAGGGACGCCGCTACAACAATCCAGCCATCCGAGGAGAGGAGAAATCCCATGCCCCATTTTTCCCGGCGCCGTTTCCTGGGCGCGACCGGTGTCGCCGCGGCTGCGCCCATCGTTGCACCGCTGCTCGGTGCTGAGCCTGCGTATGCCCAGAGCGGCAAGGTGCTCACCATCGCCTACAACGTAGCGTTGCCCTCCTGGGATCCCACGACGGGAGCATCGGCGGTGAATCCCACGATTCAGTCGATCTACAAAGCGGTGTTCGACTCCTACATCGATCAGAACCCGGACCTGTCCTTCAAACCAGGCCTGCTTACCAAGTGGGGCTGGAACAAGGACCGCACCAAGGTGCTGATGACGGTGCGCAAGGGTGCGTTCTGGCACGACGGCACGCCGGTGACACCGGAGGACGTGGTGTGGTCACTCGAGCGCGCGGGCGATCCCAAGGGCGGCAATCCGATCCAGTTCGTGTGGGGCAAGATCGGCAACTTCAAGATCGACGGCGACAACATCACCGCCGACGTGAAGGAGTTCGAGCCGACGCTATTCAAGTGGATGGCATTTCTCACCGGTTACGCCCTGCCGAAGCAGGCGTACACCGCGGCCGGCGCGGAAGGCTTCGAGGCGAAGCCGATCGGCTCCGGTCCGTACATGGTGGAGAAGTTCGAGCGCAATGCGTACATTCGTCTGAAGGCTTTTCCCAAGTACTGGGGCCCTAAGCCCGCGTTCGAGACGGTCGTGTTCAAGCTGGTGCCGGATGCCACCAGCCGCTCGGCCGAAGTCGAGAGCGGCGCCTCCGATCTCACGCTGGAAGTCTCGTTCGAGGAGTTCGATCGTCTTACCAAGAAGCCGAACCTCACCGGTGTGGCCTATCCGGTGTCCGACATCGGCATGATCTTCATCAGCAATCGCGACGTCATGCTGGACAAGAATGTGCGCCTGGCGATGATCCATGCCGTGGACAAGAACGCGATCGTCGACAAGCTGCTGCACGGGTATGCGGTGGCGATCGATACGCTGGAGGCGCCGCAGTACGCCGCGTTCGATCCGAGCATCAAGGTGAAGTACGACCCCGAGCTCGCCAAGCAGCTGCTGGCCGCTTCGGGCTACGGGCCGGACAAGCCGGTGAAGTTCACCATCCAGACCACGCGCGGGTTCAAACCCAAGGACTATGAAATGATCCAGGCGGTGGTCGGCATGTGGAAGAAAGTCGGCATCGAGGCCAACATCGAGGTCTACGAGATCGCCAAGCACTACGAGCTGCGCACGCGCCATGAGCTCGCGCCGGCTGCGTTCTACAACTGGGGCAATTCGATCGGCGATCCGTCGACCTCGACCGGCTTCGCGATGTTCGGCCCGTCACCGCACTCGGCGTGGAAGGCCGAGGACCTGGACAAGATGATCGGGCCGCTGTGGGGAGAAAAAAACGAAGCCAAGCGCATCGCCGGCTACAAGGCGGTGGACCGCTACATCGCCGAGCAGGGCTACGTGCTGCCGCTGCTGCAGTACAAGCAGCCGGTGGTGTATCGCAAGGGACTGAAGTTCACGCCGCATACCGCGGGGTTCATTTTGCCGCAGACGATTACGCCGGGGTAAGGCGGGCACGGACAAACCGAACTTCAACGCGCTAAACCGAACCTCAACGCAAAAGCGCAAAGGACGCAAAGGGCCGCAAAAAGAAATGTAATTAATGCAACGTTCACGGACCTCTTGTGATCTTTAGTCGCAACATGCCCGATATCGCCTACCGGGGGCCAAGCAATAGAAGGGCTCACGACACCATCATGAGTTGGTTTTCTTTTGCGACCTTTGCGTCCTTTGCGCATTTGCGTTGCGGTTCGGTTTAGGTTCGGTTCGTTGTCGAATGTCCAGTAGCTACCTGCTCAAACGCCTCCTCTGGGCGCTGCCCACTTTGTTTGGCGTCGCGGTCGTGGTCTTCGTCCTCCTGCGCGTCGTACCCGGTGATCCGATCGCTATGATGGTCCCGCCCGGCGCGCACAGCGAAGACATCGCCCGGCTGCGCGAGATGTACGGGCTCAACGCATCGATCTGGTCGCAGTTCATCCACTGGCTCGCGCAGATGTTGCAAGGCGATCTGGGCAACTCGATCAGTCTGCGCGAGAAAGTCGTGTCCCTGGTCTTCGGCAAACTGCCAGCTACGCTCGAGCTCGTGATCGTCGCCATGCTGATTGCCATTGCGCTCGGCGTTGCAGCCGCGATGACCGCGGTGTATTTCCGCGGCCGCTGGCCCGAGCTCGCTGCAGACGGCTTCGCCGGCATTGCGCTCGCCATTCCCGATTTTCTGTGGGCACTGCTGTTCGTGCTGTTGCTGGGCGTGCTGTTCCCGCTGCTGCCGATCTCGGGTCGCATCGATCCAGGCACCGACTTCGAGCCGCGCACCGGCTTCTATCTGCTCGAAGCGCTCGTCACCGGGCAGCTTGGCGCGGCACGCGCGATCGTCGCGCATCTCTTGTTGCCGGCGTTCGCGCTGGCGCTTCCGCTCGCGGCCGGCATCACGCGTGTGCTCAAGAGCTCGCTCATCGAGATCATGAATCAGGACTACATCGTGCTGGCGCGGGTCAAGGGTTACTCTCGTGCGCGCACGCTGTGGCGCGTCGCCCTGCGCAATGCACTGATCCCGGCGGTGACATTGACCGGCGTGCAGTTCACGTTCCTGGTGGGAGGTACAGTGCTGATCGAGTACATCTTCTCGTACCCCGGCATCGGCAACCTCGCCATCGGCGCCGTGACCCAACGCGATCTGCCGCTGATTCAGGGGCTGGTGCTGACGTTCGCGTGCCTGTTCATCATCACCAATCTGCTGGTGGATTTGAGCTATACGCTGCTTAATCCTAAGGTGCGCCAGGTATGATCGGCGGCCTGCTGCGCAATCCGCGCATCGCATTCGGCGTCGTCGTATTCGCGGCGCTCCTCCTGGTCGCCGTATTCGCCCCGTGGCTCGCGCCGCACGACCCGACCGAACAAGACCTGCTCAACACGCTCGCGGCGCCGGTGTGGAAAGGAGGACAGCGGGCTTTTCTGTTCGGGACCGACAGCCTGGGCCGCGACATCCTGTCGCGCGTGATCTACGGTGCACGCGTGGCGCTCATCGTAGCGGTGG
>JBGQKF010000424.1:0-4297 GCA_041499435.1 Gammaproteobacteria bacterium | reverse complement strand
GAAGATCCGGTTGAAATCACACAGAAGGGCTTACGGCAGGTACAGATGAACCCGAAGGCCGGATTGAACTTCGCCACGGCTATGCGAGCGTTTCTGCGTGCCGATCCGGACATCATCATGGTTGGTGAAATGCGGGACAAGGAGACCACCGCGATCGGCATCGAAGCTTCGCTGACCGGCCACCTGGTGTTCGCCACGCTGCATACCAACAGCGCCCCGGAATCGATTGTTCGTCTGCTCGATATGGGGATGGATCCGTTCAATTTCGCCGACGCGCTGCTGGGCGTGCTCGCGCAGCGCCTGGCGAAGCGTCTGTGCTCGAAGTGCAAGCAAGGACACACAGCGACCCAGGACGAAATCAAGATACTGCTGGAGGAGTACTGTCAGGAGCTCAAAAACACCGATTCCTGGAAGCGCGATCCGAAAGCGGCCTACGAGGCGATCTATCGTGAATGGGCTAAATCGTTCGCTGACGACAAAGGTCAGTTCACCGTCTGCGCGCCGGTGGGCTGCGAAGCCTGCAACGGCACGGGCTACAAAGGACGGGTGGGTCTTCACGAGCTGCTGCTCGGCACGGATCCTATCAAGAAGCTGATACAGGAGAAGTCCCGCGTCGCTGATGTGCTGGCTGTGGCGCTCAATGAAAACATGCGCACGCTGAAGCAAGATGGCGTGGAGAAGGTGTTGCAGGGCGTGACCGACATGCTTCAGGTTCGCGCGGTCTGCATCAAGTAGCAAGCGGCTGGCGAGCGCAGGCGATGAACGATGCCACCTCAATGGATCTGCTGGAGCGGCTCACCGAGCTCAACCAGATCGGCATTGCGCTCTCGCGCCAAAAGGACATAACGCGGCTATTGGAAGTCATTCTGGGTGCTGCGAAGGAGATCACCAACGCGGACGGTGGCACTCTCTACCTGATGCACCAGGAAAAAGAGCTGCGCTTCGAGATCATGCTCACCGATTCGCTGGGCATCGCGATGGGCGGATCCACCGGGAAGCCGATACCGTATCTGCCTGTCAAGCTCTACGAAGACGACGGTCGCCCGAATAATTCGATGGTGGTTGCGTATGCGGTGCTACACGACCAGACGGTGAATATCGCCGACGCATATACTGAGCAGGGCTTCGATTTCTCCGGCACCAAGAGCTTCGACGGCAAGACTGGATACCGCTCCAAGTCGTTTCTGACGGTGCCGATGAAGAACCATGAAGACGAAATCATCGGCGTCCTGCAGCTCATCAATGCCAAGGATCGTGCAACAGGCGACATCGTATCGTTCTCCCCGGCCGATCAGAACCTCGTTGAGTCACTCGCGTCGCAGGCGGCGGTAGCGCTTACCAACCGGCTGCTGATCAAGCAGCTTGAAGACTTGTTCGAAGCGTTCATCAACCTCATCAACGCTGCCATAGACGACAAATCGCCGTATACCGGTGGACACTGCCAACGGGTGCCGCGACTCACCATGCTCCTCGCGGAGGCGGTGAACAACGTGTCAACGGGACCGCTGGCGGCCTTTAACATGAGCGAGAAGGATCGCTACGAGCTGAAGATCGCAGGTATGCTGCACGACTGCGGAAAGGTCACCACCCCGGTCCACGTAGTCGACAAGGCGACCAAGCTGCAGACAATCTACGATCGCGTCAACGTCATCGATACGCGCTTCGTGGTGCTGAAGCGCGACGCCGAGATCCGCAGCCTGCAGGCCAAGCTGGACGCGCTCGAGCGCGGCGATAAATCCGTGTGGCCCGAGCTCGATGCACGGCTGTCGGCTGAATTGATGCAGCTCGACGCCGACCGGGAATTCGTCCGCTTCTGCAACATAGGCAGCGAGCGCATGGCACCCGAAGATCAGCAGCGCGTCTGCAATATCGGCTGGGGATACAAATGGCGTGACCTGGACGGCAATGAGAACGCGCCGTTTCTCAGCGACGACGAGATCAAGAACCTCACCATCCGCTCCGGCACACTGACCGAGGAAGAGCGCAAGATCATCAACCATCATATCGAGGTGACGATCATGATGCTGGAATCGCTGCCCTGGCCCAAGCATCTCAAGAACGTCCCCGAGTACGCTGGCGGACACCACGAACGAATGGACGGCAGAGGTTACCCGCGCGGGCTCACGCGCAATCAGATGTCGGTGCAGGCACGCGTCATGGGGATTGCGGACATCTTCGAGGCGCTGACCGCCAAGGACCGCCCCTACAAGCAGGGCAAGACCCTCACCGAAGCATTAACCATCCTCGGCAAGTTCAAGCTCAACGGCCATATCGATCCGGATCTGTTCGACATATTCGTTCGTGAGAAGGTGTACCTCCAATATGCCCAGCAGTTTCTCGACCCGGAGCAAATCGACGAGGTCGATCTCTCGAAGATCCCCGGTATACCCGAGGACCTGCTCGACTAGGCAAGGGTGACGCCGAGCGTCACCTGGACCGAGCCCAGACTCTCCGCAGTCGAGTTGCACTGTCAAAGCTTCAGCAGGCGGTTTTGTCGAATCGGACGTAAGCCGTTGATTTGGGGGTAGCGAACACACTGGCATACCCGTTGCATCCCATGGGTACGAACACCGACACGCGTGTTTACCCCGTCAAGTTAACCCATAGGAGTTGTTGCATGAAAGCTATTCAAAAGGGCTTTACGCTGATCGAACTGATGATCGTGGTAGCGATCATCGGTATCCTGGCGGCCATCGCATTGCCGGCCTACCAGGACTACACCATCCGCACGAAAGTAACTGAAGGTCTGAGCCTCGCGGGTGGCGCCAAGCTCGCAGTGGCCGATTCCTTTACGTCGAACGGCGCATTGCCGGCAGACAACGCGGCTGCGGGCCTGCCGACCCCGGCTAATATCGCTTCCAAGTATGTGAAGAGCGTGACCGTCGCCAACGGCGTGATCTCCATTATTTACGGAAACACCGGCACGCTCGGTGGCACCCCGGCCATGGACGGCAAGACAGTCGTTCTGACACCCGATGTCACGACTCACACGGGCGCGATCACCTGGGTCTGCTCGATCGGCGCCGCCACCGCGTACTACAAGTATATGCCTGCCGAGTGCCGCAACTAAGCTTGAGGATCTGAAGGGCCGGTCCCCGGCACTCAGACTTGAGTAGTAGCGTTGAAACCGCCCCTCGGGGCGGTTTCTTTTTGTTGGTGCGGTCCTGTAAGCCTCGTCGCTTTTTTCAGCAACCTTGTGCGCTGCCTCGACTGATAAAAGCAGGTCGGCTAACGAGTCCCTCGACCGGAGCCGCACCGACGTCGCGGCTCGGCGGCGACGCCGTTCAGGGCCACTCTTGTTTCATCCGGATGGCATTGCTATGCTATGCACGGAAATGCTGACCTATCAGGTACCTGCCCTGCGAAGCGAACATCTTTGAGTGCCTAACCCTACCCAGATCGCCTCCAAGTTCGTGAAGAGCGTAACTGTCGCCAACGGCGAGATCGACATTCTCTACGGGAACAGCGGCAAGCTCGGAGGAAATCCGCAGATGGACGGTACGGTGCTCAAGCTGACGCCTGACACTACGACGAACGCGGGGTCCATCGTATGGAAATGCGCGATTGGTGACACGGCCAAGTACAAGTATGTGCCTGCGGAGTGCCGCAATTAATCACCGCTTGCTGGCGTGGTTACGTAGTCGAGTTTTTCAAAAAGAGACCGCCCTCTGAGGGCGGCCTCTTTTTTTACGCTGACGACAACGTCATGAGCCATCGATCTTTGCCATTTCGTGCTGCAGCGGCGAGTTTGATAAACAAGCGTCAAGTGAGCGCACCTTTGACAAAGCTCCATGTAAGGATGGCATAGCTGTTGCGTCCTACAAACACGACACCGACACGCGTGTTACCCCGTTACCTAAGGAGTTGTTGCATGAAAACCTTTCAAAAAGGCTTTACGCTGATCGAGCTGATGATCGTGGTAGCGATCATCGGTATCCTGGCGGCCATCGCGTTGCCGGCCTACCAGGACTACACCATCCGTACGAAAGTGACCGAAGGTCTGAGCCTCGCGGGTGGCGCTAAGCTCGCAGTGGCCGATGCCTATACGTCGAACGGCGTATTGCCGGCAAACAACGCGGCTGCCGGCCTGCCGACTCCGGCTAATATCGCTTCCAAGTATGTGAAGAGCATCACCGTCGTCAACGGTGTGATCGCCATCATTTACGGCAACACCGACACGCTCAATGGCACTCCGGCCATGGACGGCAAGACGGTCACCTTGACGCCTGATGTAACGACCCACTCTGGCGCAATCACCTGGCAGTGTGCGATCGGCGCTGCCACCACGTACTACAAG
>JBGQKF010000423.1:0-4299 GCA_041499435.1 Gammaproteobacteria bacterium | reverse complement strand
ATATCGCTTGGCAAAGGCCTTTACCTTCTCGCTAGGATCAGACAACCAGTCCAGCACCTCCTGCCTTTTTCGCTCATAGGCCTCGGCCATCCCGAACTCCCCTGAGACGACCCCACTAGTCTCCAGGGCAACCGCCACCTCGTTGAGCAGGGAACTATCACCGTCGACTGTTTTCACGATCTCCTTGCAAAGACGATGCACAAAAGGCTCACCGTGATAGTTTCTGAGCACCCCAAGTACAAATTCCAGATTGCTATCCCCCCTCCCGGGCCAATTGCAGTAATTCCGCCTCCCGGTGCCAACCTGCCCGTGAGAAAGTAGCGCGCGCGCACATTGACTGCATATCCGCACAACCGGAATTTGACGCCGCGGGTGCGAGCGTTTGTGGATTTTCTGGTGGAGTGGGCTGCGGATGGTCAGCTTTCAGCGAAGCGTTGAGCACTCAGCAGTTCCTCTATTGCCTCTGCACGGTGGAATACGCGATACGGCTCCAGCCGGACTGAAGCGGACGCCATCCGGTTTATACGTTGTTCTTGCCGTAGCTACAGCAAATTAGCGAGCACATCCAAGCTCGTTTCTGCGCGGTGGAATTGTCAAAAAGCCCTGAGAAGGGCTGCTGCATTGTCGCGCGGCAAATGCATCGCCTCTCTGGCCTTCTCTTTGCTTTAGTGCCTTCATTCAACGGACCAGCGCTCGGCAAACATGCTCGGTGATTCCAGGCTCGGCCCTGCTGATCTGAAGCAGCTCTTTTTCGAACGCCTTGCGATGAAACCGCGCAGTCTCAGCAGCCGGATGGTATTGGTCTTCGGGATTTTGTTCACCGTCGTGCAAGTGACGGTGCTCGTGCTGGTGGATCGCGTCGGCTTGAAAATGGCACGGGAGCGCAACGCTCAAGAGCTGCAAGTCGGGAAACGGGTGTTCGTTCGACTGCTGGATCAAAATCGGCAGCGTCTGATGCAAGTGGCCGACGTATTGTCGAAGGATTTCGCCTTCCGCAAGGCCGTTGCTACCGGGGATGCTCCAACGATCGCCTCGGTGCTCCAGAACCACGGCACCCGGATCCAGGCCGGCGTGATTATGCTGGTCTCACAGAACAACGAGCTCATCGCGGATTCCCTGCACCAAGTTGGTCAACGCCGTCCGTTCTCTGAACCCATGCTGATCCGATCCGCGCAGCGGGAAGGCAAGTCGTCGGCCCTCATGGACATCGATGGCGTTCTGTATCAAGTCGTCGTTGTCCCGGTTCTCGCTCCGGAGCCCATTGCATGGGTTGCAGTGGGCTTCTCGATCGATCATCAATTTCTCGATGACCTGCGTGCGCTCACCTCGTTGCACGTCTCCTTCGTGCAGCCCAAGGATGGGGGCTGGACAGTACTCGCGACGACGCAACCGAAGCAAACCATCCAAGCATCCTTGTTGGAACTTTCTGCCGGCGCCCCTCTTCCGCAAAGCGCCCTGCAACTGGGCAACTTCGACACGATGTTGACGCGGCTCACGCAAGACAGCACGCATGCCGTCGACGTCGTCCTGCAGCGCTCGGTGAGCGAAGGACTCGAGGCGTTCGAGGGTCTGAAGTCTTTGCTTGCTCTGCTCACCGTGGCCAGCATCGTCGCCTCGGTGATCGGCAGCATCGTCGTGGCCCGCTGGATCACACAACCGCTTGCCGTCCTGAGCCGGTTCGCGAATCGGATACGCGATGGAGACTATCCCGACAGAGTCGATCTCAAACGCAACGACGAAGTCGGCGCGCTGTCGGCAAGCTTCAATCACATGCTGGAAGGTATTCAGGCGCGCCAGGCGGAGATCTCACGCCTGGCCTACGAGGATACCGTAACTTCGCTTCCGAATCGCGCCATGTTCAACGCCAAACTGATGGACGCAGTCGCGCAGTACCGTCGCGATCGCACGCACACGGCGGTGTTGTTACTCGATCTCGACCGGTTCAAATTCATCAATGACACGCTCGGGCATCACGCCGGTGACCTGGTGCTGCAGGCGGTGGCTACGCGCCTGCGCGAAGCGCTGCGTGAAACCGACACCGTAGCCCGCCTCGGTGGCGACGAGTTCGCGATTCTTCTCACCGGCTCCGATCCAGCTCGTGCGTGCACGGTTGGACGCCTCGTCCAGGCGATCCTCGAAGATCCGATCGATCTCGATGGACAGCGCATCGACGTGGGCTGCAGCATCGGTGTGGCGCTGTGCCCCAACCATGGTGACGACCCGTGGTTGCTGTTGCGCCGGGCGGATATCGCCATGTACGTCGCCAAGCGGGAAAAATCGGGTATGACGCTGTATGACCCGAGCTACGACCAGCATCGCGCCGAGCATCTGTCTTTGCTGAGCGATCTGCGCCGCGCCATCGCCGGGAATCAGCTCACTTTGCACTATCAGCCGAAAGTCGATCTGCGGCGCGGCCGGGTGATCGGCGTCGAGGCCCTGGTGCGCTGGCTGCATCCTGAGCGGGGTATGGTTCCGCCGGGTGAATTCGTCCCCTTCTCCGAGCAAACCGGCATGATTCAGCACATCACACGCTGGGTGATCGAGCACTCCATTCGACAGTGCGGGGTGTGGCTTGCCGATGGACTGCAGTTGAACGTTTCTGTGAATGTTTCCAGCCAGAACCTGCTCGACCGGGACCTGCCGCAACTCTTTGCATCCGTGGCACGTCGGCACAAGGTTCCGCCGGGGTTGATCACGGTCGAGATCACCGAAAGCGCGTTGATGGAAGATCCGGAGCGCTCGCAGGAAGTGATCCGTTCCCTCAAGGCGCACGGCTTCGGACTGTCCATCGACGATTACGGCACCGGCTACTCGTCGCTTGCTTATATCCAGCGTCTGCGCTGCGATGAGATCAAAGTCGACCGCACCTTCATTACCGACCTTGCCAGAGAGGCCAAGGATGCCACCATCGTTCGCTCCACGATTGAACTGGGTCACGGGCTGGGCATGCGGGTGGTTGCCGAAGGCGTGGAATGCATCGAGCTGCTGGAAGTGCTGAACCAGCTCGGCTGCGATTTCGTGCAGGGGTACGCCATCTCACGCCCGCTGCCTCCCGACGCGCTCGCACAGTGGCTTGAAACCTGTGAGTGGGCGCCAAAGCAGCGCCGCGGGCCCTCAGGCAAGTCGGTCGAGCTTGCGCGAGCCGTCTAATTGTTCTCGCGAAAAATGCCCTGCATGAATTGGATCGCGCTCAGCGCTTGTGCGGGTATGTTTATGGCATCGATTGCGCACGCGGAGCTCAGATTCGACGCAATCACGACCTTCACTTACGACGACAACGTATCCAACTCGCTCGAAACGCAGGACCGTAAAGCGGACAGCAGCATCAGCGCCAGGCTGTCGGGTGGCGTCTATGAGACGCTCGGGTCCAATACCAGCGTCGGCTTGAGCCTCGTCGCCGAACCGGTGTCCTACGTGCGCTACTCAGGCCTGAGCAATATCGCGTTGGGCGCGAACGCGCGCCTGCGGCATAAGTTCGGGCTCGGCGATGCACCCACCGCGACGTTCGTTGCCCAGGCGCTCCATCGCGACTATCACTACGACTATCGAGATGGTTGGCAATACGATGGCACTGCATCGCTCGGCAAACAACTCAATGCAAGGTGGAGCGTGCGTACGAGCGTGCGCTACGATCGCTATACTGCGGACCAGACACAGGCTACGGTCGTGCCGGGCCTCTCGACCGCCGCTTATGACACCTGGGGCTGGAGCTTCGGTGCACAAAGCGCCTACTGGTTGACGGAGTCCGACCTGCTTTCGGCTTCCTACACCTGGCGCAACGGTACAGCCACGGCGGTGACGCCCCCGGACGCGGAGGTGCTGGAATATTCCAGCGCCGCGGCGCGTGATACGGTATTCAGCAGCACGAGCCCGCTGATCGCGTATCGAATCTCGGCGAAGACCGATATCTGGGCTTTGGCCTGGAGCCATGCTTTGAGTGCGCATGCGGCCGTCAATCTGGCTTATTCTTACCTGCGCAGTCGCACCGAATCCGATCTCGGATCCTATTACTCGAATTTGTTCATGATCAGTTTCACGTACAGCTATTGACGCCAATGCGGTTTGAACTGCTTTGCATCACCGTTGTGCTGCTGACGGCGCCGCATGCCGGCAGCGCCGCACAGCTGACCGCGATCGTGCAAGACGCCGGCGGCAGGCCCTTGCCAAACGCCGTGGTCCTTGCATTCCCGGAAGATGCCCGATTGCCTGCCGTGAAGCCGGGCGTGGAGGTGATCGATCAGATCGATAAAGAGTTCGTGCCCTACGTGAAGGCGGTGAGGGTCGGCACCCTCGTCCAGT
>JBGQKF010000422.1:0-4302 GCA_041499435.1 Gammaproteobacteria bacterium | reverse complement strand
CTGGCGAAGGCGGCCCTATGCCATATTGCGCGGGGGTGTTGCATGCATAGCCGAGCGCTTGAGCCGCGAGCTGGCGGTTACGCTCGACCGCATGCACTGTCCAACTTACGCTGAAAGTCCGGTTGTAGAACAGGCCAAGCGGTTCGCGTGCGCTCACCCAGTCCAGCCCGTAGCGCGTACCCGGGGCGAGCCGCGCAATAAATGCGCTTTTGACGAGGCCTTGCGTATCGATGACCGCTTCGTACGCGCGACTCCGAAGCCGTGCGCGCAGGCCGGCAATTTCGCGCCAGGTGTGCGTAGACAACAGCGATCTGCGCCAGCGACGCGGCTCGACCGGGATCACCTGCGCGATGGCGGGATGCAGGGCCGGCAGCTCGGCCAAGTGCGCTTCCACGGCCCAATCGATCTCGGCTTCAGGAAAGTGCGCTCGCAGATCGCTCGCCAGCGGAAAGTTGTGGACCACGTCGCCCAGCGACGAGGTCTTGACCAGCAGGATCCTGCGCATCCGTGCATTGTAACGAGACTGTGTAAGCGGGGACGACAGGCGCGAATTCCAAGCTACAATACTGACCTTCGCTTTGCAGTCGTCGTGTTCGTGAAATGAAAATTCTGGTCACCGGTGCTGCCGGCTTCATCGGCATGCATGTCGCACAGCGACTGCTGGAGCGCGATCATCAGATCGTCGGGATCGACAATCTCAACGACTACTACGATCCCAAGCTCAAGCTGGCCCGCCTGGCGCGGTTGCAGCCGCATGCGCACTTTGCCTTCCAACGTCTGGATGTCGGCGATGAGCAGGCCATTGCCAGGCTGTTCGCCGCCGAGCGCTTCGACCGCGTAGTGCATCTCGCCGCGCAGGCGGGCGTGCGCTACTCGCTTCAGAATCCGCAGGCATACATCCACAGCAACATGAACGGGTTCTTGAGCATCCTCGAAGCATGCCGGCACCATGGCTGCGAGCACCTGGTCTACGCCAGCACTTCCAGCGTGTACGGGGCCAATCGCCGACTGCCGTTCAGCGTGCACGACAACACCGATCATCCGGTGAGCTTGTACGCAGCCACCAAGAAAGCCAACGAGCTGATGGCGCATACCTACGCTCACCTGTTCGGCCTGCCGGTCACCGGGTTGCGCTTCTTCACCGTGTACGGTCCGTGGGGACGTCCCGACATGTCGCTCGCTCTGTTCACGCACGCGATTCTCGAAGGCAAACCGATCGATGTGTTCAACCACGGCGACATGGAGCGCGACTTCACTTATATCGATGATATCGCCGAAGGCGTAGTGCGCTCACTGGACGTGATTCCGAAACTCGACGAGAGCGTCGACATGATGCGCCCGGATCCGGCATCGAGCTATGCGCCCTATCGCTTGTACAACATCGGTAACAACCGGCCGGTGCGGCTCACTGCATTCATCGAAACGCTGGAGAGCGCGCTGGGGTGCACCGCGGTCAAGAACTTTCTGCCGATGCAGCCTGGAGACGTACCCGCGACCTATGCCGATATCGAAGAGCTGCGCGATGCCACGGGCTTCACGCCGAGCACTCCGCTGGAAGAGGGCATTCGCCGCTACGTGAAGTGGTACCGCGAATACTACGAGCTGTCTTTTTGACGGGTGTGAGATGACTCAGACAGTGGCGGTTGTCGGGCTGGGCTATGTCGGGTTGCCGCTCGCGATCGAGTTCGGCAAGCACCAGCCTACTATTGGATATGATCTTTCCAGCGCCAAGATCGCAGCGTATCGGGAGCAACGCGATCCCACCGGCGAAGTCGCGTTGGAAGAATTCCACGCGAGTCGCCACGTTCGGTTCACCGCGGATGCGACAGAGCTGCGTGCGGCCGATGCCATCATCGTGGCGGTACCCACGCCCATCGATAGCGCGCGCCTGCCCGATTTCGGACCGCTGCTGTCCGCGAGCCGCACGGTAGGCGACAACTTGAAGCGCGGTGCGATCGTGATCTACGAGTCGACGGTCTACCCAGGTGCGACCGAAGAAGTCTGCGTGCCGGTGCTGGAGCAGCGCTCCGGCCTGCGCTGGCGACAGGATTTTTTCGTCGGCTATTCACCCGAGCGCATCAATCCGGGTGACAAGAACCACACACTGACTCGCATCACCAAAGTGGTGTCCGGTGACAGCGCACAGACGCTGGAGGCGGTGGCGCAGCTCTATGCGCAGGTGGTCGAAGCCGGCGTCTACCGGGCTTCGTCGATCCGCGTCGCGGAAGCCGCCAAGGTGATCGAGAACACGCAGCGCGATCTGAACATCGCGCTGATGAACGAGCTGGCCCTGATCTTCAATCGTCTGGGGCTCGATACGCTGGAGGTGCTGGAAGCTGCGGGCACGAAATGGAACTTCCTGCCGTTTCGTCCCGGGCTCGTGGGCGGGCACTGCATCGGCGTGGATCCCTATTACCTCACGCACAAGGCCGAGATGATCGGCTACCACCCGCAGGTGATTCTCTCCGGGCGCCGCATCAACGACGGCATGGGAAAGTTCGTCGCCGAGCAGACCATCAAGCAGATGATCGCCGGCGGCAGCGCGATCAAAGGCGCACGCGTCAATGTGCTGGGCTTGACGTTCAAGGAAGACGTGCCCGATCTGCGCAACTCGAAAGTGATCGACGTCATCAGCGAGCTGCGCAGCTTTGGCGTGGAAGTAGCGGTCCACGATCCCGTGGCCGCAGCCGAAGACGCACAACACGAATACGGCATTGCCTTGACGTCGTGGCAACAGCTGGAGCCGGCCGATGCCCTGGTGGCTGCGGTCTCACATCGCGACTATCTGGCGCGTCCCTTGATGGACATCTTGTCCAAGCTGCGTCCCGGCGGCAGCTTCATCGACGTCAAGTCGCGGTTCGACCGCAGCGCTCTGGAGCAGGCGGGGGCCAGGGTCTGGCGGTTGTGAAGTGGTGAAGTGTGAGGCGTTTCATCCGCGACCGTACTTGTCCTCGACGCGCACGAGGTCAGCGCCTGCGCCCGTACTAGCTAGAGCATTTCAGCCTTACCATCCAAAGCAGGACCACAATCGGACTGATGGGAATGACTAACGCGAAATGTTGAACGAGCTCGAGTCAGAGGCCATTGAGATCATTCGCGAGGCTGTCGCGACCGCTGCAAAGCCGGTGATGCTGTATTCGATCGGGAAAGATTCCTCGGTCATGCTGCGCCTCGCGCAAAAGGCGTTCTGGCCAGCCCCACTGCCCTTTCCGTTACTGCATATCGATACCACCTGGAAGTTTCGAGAGATGATCGCGTTTCGCGATCAGACGGCCAAGTCCGTGGGCACGCAGCTGCTGGTGCACGTCAATCAAGAAGCGTTGGCAGAAGGGATCAACCCTTTCGTGCACGGGTCGGAACGCTACACGGACGCGATGAAGACGGTCGCGCTGAAGCAGGCGTTGGACAAGTTCGGATTCGACGTTGCATTTGGCGGGGCGCGTCGCGACGAGGAGAAGTCGCGCGCCAAGGAGCGCGTGTTCTCATTCCGCGCCCGGGGTCACCGCTGGGACCCCAAGGCGCAGCGTCCGGAGCTGTGGAACTTGTATAACACTCGCATCAATCCAGGTGAGACGATCCGGGTCTTTCCTCTGTCTAACTGGACTGAAGCGGATGTCTGGCAGTACATCGAGCGCGAATCCATTCCGATCGTGCCGCTCTACTTCGCCAAGGAACGCCCCGTCGTCCGGCGCAATGATCAGTGGATCATGGTCGACGATGATCGCATGCCGCTCGCCGAGGGTGAAGCGCCACAGATGAGGCTGGTGCGGTTTCGCACGCTTGGGTGCTACCCGCTGACAGCCGCTGTCGAGAGCACGGCCATCAGCGTCCGTGAGATCGTCGATGAGACGCTCAAGACCCGCACCTCGGAGCGGCAGGGGCGGCTGATCGACCATGACGGCACAGCGTCGATGGAGCGCAAGAAGCAGGAGGGCTATTTCTGATGACAGCGCTCCTGCGCTTCATCACCTGCGGCAGTGTGGATGACGGCAAGTCGACCCTCGTTGGGAGATTGCTTTACGAATCCAAGCAGGTCTTCGATGATCATCTGAGCGCGCTCACCAAAGATTCGCTGCGCTTCGGAACGCAGGGCAGCCAACTGGACTTCGCGTTGCTGGTCGATGGCCTGCATGCTGAGCGGGAGCAGGGCATCACGATCGATGTGGCTTATCGCTTCTTTGCCACGCCTGCGCGCCGCTTCATTGTCGCCGATACGCCGGGCCACGAGCAATACACACGCAACATGGCCACCGGAGCCTCGACAGCCGACCTGGCCATTTTACTGGTCGATGCGCGCAAGGG
>JBGQKF010000421.1:0-4308 GCA_041499435.1 Gammaproteobacteria bacterium | reverse complement strand
GCACCTCGCGTACGATGCCGAGCTCGCACACCGAAACCACAGGGATCTCGGGATCCGCCACGGCTTCGAGCGCCTGCCAGATCTGTTCCTGCGTGAGCATCGGAGTTACCAGCTCCCACCGGGGTAGGCACGCTGCAGATACTGCATCTCGGAGAGCAGGTGACCGAAATGCTCGCTGTGCACGCCGAACTTGCCGCGCGAGCGGAATGGCGAAGGTATCGTGACCGCGAGCGTCGCCTCCTCGAGCACGGGCAGGACCGCTTGCGACCAGGCGGGCTGCAGGGAGATCCAGGCCGGACCCAGGCGATCCCGGGCCGCCGCATCATCGACCGGGCTTTCGCTGAACAGCTCTGCGGTGTATGGCCACAGACGGTCGAGCGCCGCCTGCGAGCGCGTGTGCGATTCCTGCGTTCCATCGCCCAATCGGATTACCCATTCGCCGGAATGCCGCTGGTGATAGCGTGCTTCCTTGAGGCTTTTGGCGGCGATCGCAGCGAGCTCCGTATCGGTCGACATCTGCAGAGTCTGCCAAAGCTGCGTCTGGAATGCGGCGAACAGGAAATTGCGCAGAACGGTGGCGGCGAAATCGCCGTTGGGCAGCTCGACCAAAGTCACGTTGCGGTACTCGTGCTCGTTGCGCAGGAAGGCGAGCTGATCTTCGTCGCGGCCTTTGTTTTCCAGCACGCCGACGTGCGTGAGCAATAGGCGCGCCTGTCCGATGAGATCCAGCGCGATATTGGCCAGCGCCAGATCCTCTTCCAGCACCGGCGCATGGCCGCACCACTCGGACAGGCGCTGACCCAGGATCAGCGCGTTGTCGGCGATGCGGAGGCGGTATTCGAGGTGCGGCGTCATAGCTACGAGGTGAAGAGTGAAGGGTGAAGAGTGAAGAGTGACCGATCGCCGCACCGCTCCAGCAGGACTCGGAAATGCAGGAAAGAATTCCCGTGAGCCACGAGACCCTGCATCGACTCCGTTGACAGCCAGCTTGCGCTTTTGCCCTTCACTCTTCACGCCTTCCGTCACATGTAATCCACCTCATCCGGCAGCTTGTAGAACGTGGGATGGCGGTAGATCTTGTCTTCCATCGGATCGAACATCTCCGGCTTGGCGTCCGGGTCGGAGGCGACGATGTGGTCGCCGCGTACGACCCAGATGCTCACACCTTCCTGCCGGCGCGTAAACACGTTGCGCGCCGCTTGCAGCGCCATACGCGCATCGGTGGCATGCACGCTGCCGCAGTGTTTGTGATCGAGTCCATTGCGGCTGCGGATGAAGACTTCCCACAGCGGCCATTCTTTACGGTCCATCGGCTACTCCTCTCAAACTTCAAAACCAAACTTCAAAACCAAAGTTCGTAGACGCAAAGCGCGCAAAAAACGGCAAGCAGGATCGCAAAGGAATTCAGCTGAGATGAAACGAAGCCATATTTGCCGGCCCAGGTCCACATTCAGGTTCTCGTCAGCAACCTTTTGCGTCCTTTCCTTTGTTTTCTTTGCGTCCTTTGCGTTACGAATTTCGGTTTAGATCCTTAGCCGCATAAGCCAAAGCAGCCTCCCGTACCCACGCGCCATCCTCCCAGGCCTGCACGCGCTCGGCCAGCCGTTCGCGATTGCATTGGCCATGACCGTTCACCACATTCCAGAATTCATCCCAGTCGATCTCGCCGTACGCGTAGTGTCCGGTGGCCTCATTAAACTCGAGACGCGCATCCGGCAGCGTCACGCCCAGCACGGCTGCCTGTGGCACCGTGGCGTCAATGAACTTCTGACGCAGCTCGTCGTTGGAGATGCGCTTGATGCCCCAGCGCATGCTCTGCTCACCATGCTGCGACTGGCTGTCGTGCGGGCCGAACATCATCAACGAGGGCCACCACCAGCGATTGACCGCATCCTGCACCATGTCGCGCTGGGCCTGCGTTCCACGCATCATAGTGAGCAGCAGATCGAAGCCTTGGCGCTGGTGGAAGCTTTCTTCCTTGCAGATGCGCACCATCGCTCGCGCATACGGCCCGTACGAGCAGCGGCACAACGGGATCTGATTCATGATCGCCGCTCCGTCGACCAGCCAGCCGACCACGCCGATGTCCGCCCAGGTGAGCGTAGGGTAGTTGAAGATAGATGAGTATTTCGCGCGGCCAGCGTGCAGCGCTTCGATCAACTCGTCGCGCGATACGCCCAGGGTTTCCGCCGCGGCGTACAGATAGAGGCCGTGTCCGCCCTCGTCCTGCACCTTGGCGAGCAGAATCGCCTTGCGCTTGAGCGTCGGCGCGCGTGTGATCCAGTTGCCTTCAGGCAGCATGCCGACGATCTCGGAGTGCGCGTGCTGCGAGATTTGCCGGATCAGCGTCTTGCGATACGCCTCCGGCATCCATTCCTTCGGCTCGACGACTTCGCCGTTAGCGATCCGCGCATCGAACTCGGCTTGATAGCCGATTTCCTTGTCTGAGAGCGGCGGCTTCGCCTGCGGGTCCTGCTGCTTGTTGGGAATGTCGATGGCCTGGGTATACATGCATACTCCTTCAGTTCAGGACTTCGGCCTGCGGTCGAGCACGCGTCTGGCTTTGCCGATCGTCACGCGCTCGATACCGAACGGGTCGACCACCTCCACTTCTACCGTCACGCCGATGAGATTCTTGACAAAGTGCTCCAGCTCGCGCGCGATCGGCTGGCGCGCCGCGGCGTCGCCGGTGTGTGCCTCGGGTGACAGCTCCACCCGTACGGTGAGCGAGTCCAGGTGGCCGTCCTTGTCCACCACGAGCAGATAGTGCGGAGCGAGCTGCGGCATGCGCAGAATCAACTCCTCGATCTGCGAGGGGAAGACGTTGACGCCGCGGATGATCAGCATGTCGTCGGAACGCCCGGTGATCTTCCCCATGCGCCGCATCGAGCGTGAAGTCGGCGGCAGCAGGCGGGTGAGATCGCGCGTGCGATAGCGGATCACAGGCAACGCCTCCTTGGTGAGCGAGGTGAAAACCAGCTCGCCCGGCTCGCCGTCTGGCAGCGCCACGCCGGTCTGCGGATCGACGATCTCGGGATAGAAATGATCTTCCCAGATCGTCGGGCCGTCCTTCGATTCGATGCATTCGTTGGCCACACCCGGACCCATCACCTCGGACAGCCCGTAGATGTCGACGGCATCGATGCCGGCGCGCTTTTCGATCGCCGTGCGCATCGCTTCGGTCCACGGCTCGGCGCCGAAGATGCCCACGCGCAGTGACGATCGCGCCGGATCCATCCCGCGCTTTTCCATTTCATCGATCAAAGTGAGCATGTACGACGGCGTTACCATGATGATATCGGGGCGGAAGTCCTCGATCAGTTGAATCTGCTTGTCCGTCTGGCCGCCCGACATCGGGATCACCGTGCAGCCCAGCCGCTCGGCGCCGTAGTGCGCTCCCAGGCCACCTGTGAACAGGCCATACCCGTAAGCCACATGGACGATATCGCCCGGCCTGCCGCCGGAAGCGCGGATGGATCGCGCCATCAGATTGGCCCAGGTGTCGATATCCTTAGCCGTGTAGCCGACCACGGTCGGCTTGCCGGTGGTTCCGCTGGAAGCGTGGATGCGCACCACCTGGCTGCGCGGGACCGCGAACATGCCGAACGGGTAGCTATCGCGTAGATCCTGCTTGGTGGTGAACGGAAATTTCGCCAGGTCTTCGATGTGCTTCAGATCATTCGGATGCACACCCTGCGCATCGAACTTGCGCCGGTACAGCGGCACGTGGTCGTAAGCGTGGCGCAGGCTCCATTTCAGGCGCGCGAGCTGCAATGCGCGCAACTCGTCGCGGCTCCCCTTTTCGATTGGTTCGAGGTCGGCTGTGGCGGGGGTCATCGCAGTCATGGTGGCTTCAGAGCGGCACGACCTGCCGGTCCTTGAGACGATGCGAGCGGCCGCGCAGTAGAGCGATGGTCTCGCCTGTTTGATTGACCACTTTGACATCATAGATGCCGGTGCGGCCGGTGATTGATAGCTCCCTGGCTTCGGCCGTCAGCCGGTCGCCTTCGCGCGCAGGCGCGATGAAATCGACGGTAATAGCGGCGGCCACAGTGAGTTGATTGGCGCTGTTGCAAGCGAATGCGAACGCAGAGTCGGCGAGCGTGGTGATGAAGCCGCCGTGGCAGATCTTGAAGCCGTTCAGCATATCGGGGCGCACATTCATCGACAGGCGGGCATAGCCCGGCCCCATGGCTTCGACGCTCATGCCGAGCGCGCGCGAGGCGGCGTCCCCGGCGAACATGCCGGCGCCGACGCGCTCGGCGATGGTCTGGGGGTCCAGCGGTGGAATAGTGTCGTTCATGGCGG
>JBGQKF010000420.1:0-4334 GCA_041499435.1 Gammaproteobacteria bacterium | reverse complement strand
CGCTTCATCGAGTTCATGGATGTAGGCGCCACCAACGGTTGGCGCATGGAGCATGTGGTCCCATCGCGCGAGCTGGTAGAAACAATCAATCGCGTCATGCCGATCGAACCGGTGGAGCCCGGCTACCGCGGCGAGGTCGCGGAGCGCTGGCGCTATCTGAATGACGCAGTTGAAGTCGGCTTCATCTCCTCGGTCACGCAAGCGTTCTGTCGTGACTGCACACGCGCGCGCCTTTCCGCAGAGGGTCAGCTCTATACCTGCCTGTTCGCCACGCACGGCACCGATTTCCGTGGTCCGCTGCGCAGCGACGCCTCCGATGAAGAGATCGCCGCACTGATTGGCAAGGTGTGGACCGGCCGTACCGACCGCTACTCCGAAATCCGCACGGCGGAAACCACGCAGTTGCGCAAGGTGGAGATGTCGTACATCGGCGGGTGACAGAAAAGGTGAAGAGGTGAACCGGTAAGGGCCTTGTGTAGCCACCGTTGTCGCCTCCTTTAGCGAGCTTAATAACCCTCAGCAAGCGCATCCACTTCACCTTATTCACCTTTTCACCTCATTCACTGTGGAAAAATCCCTCTCCTCCGTCGCCGCCGACAGCGACTACGATCCCAACTCGATGCCGGTGGACAAGGCACGCGAGTACATTCGCGCATTCCTTACGCCATTGAGTGCAACCGAACGCCTGCACATCCGCGCTGCGCTGGGGCGGGTGCTGGCACAGGACATCCTGTCCACGATGAACGTGCCGCTCAACGACAACTCGGCGATGGACGGCTATGCGGTGCGCTTCGCCGATCTGAAGCCCGACGCCGAGGTCACCTTGACGGTGGTCGGCGCATCCTTCGCAGGGAAGCCGTTCTCCGGCGTCGCCGGCTCCGGCCATGCTGTGCGCATCATGACCGGCGGCGTACTGCCAGCGGGATGCGACACCGTCGTCATGCAGGAGCGTGTGACCGTATCGGGCGATCGCGTGACGATCCCCGGTGGCCAGCAGAAAGCACAGAACGTGCGCTATGCGGGCGACGACATCAAGCAGGACGCTGTAGTGTTCGAACGCGGACAGATCCTGCGCCCGGCGGAGCTCGGCATGATCGCATCGCTCGGCATCGGCGAGATCTCGGTCTATCGCAAGCTGCGCGTAGCCTTCTTCTCCACCGGTGACGAGCTCGCGGCGATCGGGCAAACGCTAGGCGCGGGGCAGCTATACGACAGCAACCGCTACACCATCCACGGCATGTTGACGCGCCTGGGCGTGGAGCCGATGGACATGGGCGCCATTCGCGATGATCCGGCCGCGATCGAAGCGGCATTCATCGAAGCATCACGCGCCGCGGATGTGGTCATCACCAGCGGCGGCGTCTCGGTGGGCGAAGCCGATTTCGTGAAGCAGATCCTGCAGCGGCTGGGCGAGGTGCTGTTCTGGAAGATCGCGATGAAGCCGGGGCGTCCGCTCGCCTACGGCAAGATCGGCGGGGCACATTTCTTCGGACTGCCGGGCAATCCGGTGAGCGCGATGGTCACCTTCTATCAGTTCGTACGGGAGGCGTTGCTGGTGCTGGCGGGCGCGCACAATCCGCGTCCGCTGCCGATACTGAAGGCGGTGTGCACCACAGCGATCAAAAAAGCACCCGGGCGCACCGAGTTTCAGCGCGGAATTCTTGCGCAGGAACCCGATGGCCAGTGGACCGTACGCGTAACCGGCAACCAGGGCTCCGCGATTCTCTCGTCGATGAGTCAGGCGAACTGTTTCATCGTGCTGCCCGACGCGCAGGGCAATACGCCGGCCGGTGCGACGGTCGACGTGCAGTTGCTGGAAGGGTTGATCTAAATCTCAACGCAGGGCGCTGCACGCTTAGTCCAGGGGATCGGTACGCGGCGGCATGCCGACGGTTTATCTGCGGCCTTGGCGTCCTCCGCGCCTCTGCCTTGGCTGTCGTCTTAGATTAGCGAAACAGCACAAACGCCTTCTGCAGTGTGATGTACACGCCCCACGTCAGCGGAACACCGACCAGCACCCAGAACGACGCAACGATTGCCGGGCTGCTGCGGCCGTCGCCTGTAGCGGTTACACCGGTCCCCTTGCTGTAGGCCTCCTGCGCGCGGTCGTGAGCCAGCTTGCGCTCCGCGGCCAACTCCTCTTCGCTCATGAACCATTTCGGCTCAACCGGGCGCACCAGCAGATTGCAAATGAAGCCGCCCACCAGCAGGCCCGCGAGCACGTACATGGTCGTGTCATAAGCCTGGCTCTTAGGGACACCGACCTTGATCTGCGCATCGTTGATGTAATTCACCAGCACCGGGCCGAGAATCCCGGCAGCGGACCACGCGGTCAGCAGACGACCATGAATCGCGCCCACCATCTGCGTGCCGAACATGTCGGCCAGATACGCGGGAATGGTGGCGAAGCCGCCGCCGTACATGGTCAAAATCACGCAGAACAACGCGACGAACAGGGCTACGCTGCCCAGGTGGCCGGCGTGTGGAGCTGTGGCGTAGAGCACGAAGCCGAGCACGAAGAACGTGTAATAGGTCGCCTTGCGGCCGAGGTAATCCGAGAGCGAGGCCCAGAAGAAACGACCGATGATATTGAAGAAGCTCAGCAACCCGGTGAAACCTGCGGCGATCGTCGCGATCTGCGCAAGCTGCTCTTTGCTGAGCTGATCGAACTTGAGGTCCAGCCCGATCAGGTGCCCGCCGAAAATCTCCTGCAGCATCGGTGAAGCCATGCCGATCACCCCGATCCCTGCCGAGACGTTCAAGCACAGAATGCCCCACAGCAGCCAGAACTGTGGCGTGCGCCAAGCCTTGCTCAAGTGAACGTGCTTCTGCGTGATCATCGTGTTGGCCGCCTGACTGGGCGAGGGCGTCCACCCTGCCGGCTTCCAGCCGGTGGGTGGGATGCGGTACGCGAACGCGCCAATCATCATGAACACAAAATAGATCGCCGCCATGGTGACGAACGCCTGCCATACCCCGACGGAGTCGGCGGTGGCGTAGAACTTCATCAGACGATCGGCCAGCGGTGAGCCGATCATCGCGCCGCCGCCGAAGCCCATGATCGCCATCCCGGTGGCCATGCCACGACGGTCAGGAAACCACTTAATCAGAGTTGATACCGGAGAGATGTAGCCGAGACCCAAGCCCACACCGCCGATCACCCCGGAGCCCACCCACATCAGCCAGAGCTGATGGGTATAGACGCCGACGGCAGAGATCAGCAAACCGCCGCACCAGCACAGCGCGGACACGACGCCTGCCTTGCGCGGCCCGGCGTGCTCCAGCCAGCCGCCCCACAGCGCAGCGCTAGAGCCCAGAAACACGAAGAACAACGTGTACATCCAGCCCAGAATCGGCTTGTCCCAGTCGCACGTGGTGGTGAACAGCTTCATCAACCACGACGTATCGGCCGGGCACTCGATGGACTTGGTAATGCCCAGCGCCTTCGTGAGAGGCAGCCAGAACACCGAAAATCCGTAGGCCATTCCGATGCACAGATGGATGCACAGGGCCGCGGGGGGCACGAGCCAGCGGTTGAACCCGGGGCCCGCGACGATGCGCTCCTTTGCCAGGAAGTCTTCCATGTACTTCTCTCCCCCTCTTTTTTGATGTAGTCCCGATGATCCGGCCTCCCGCCGGCCTCGAGTGCCGCGCAATCATACCTGAGCCGGCCGCGAGTGGGAAAACACCGCTTGGGTGCGGCGCCACAAGACTCTTGCTGTGTTCTCCGACGGCCGCTGGCACTTTATCGGCTTCTGGAGGACCATAATGTTATGGTCACTTCAGTCACAGCCGTGATCCTCGCCGGCGGACGCGGTCGGCGCATGGGCGAAGCCGACAAGGGCTTGCAGCCGCTGCGCGGGCGCAGCCTGGTGGAATGGGTGCTGGAGCGCATCGATCCGCAGGTCGACGAACTGCTGATCGTCGCCAACCGCAATCTGGAGCGCTATCTAGAGCTCGGATACCCGGTGCTGCGCGATCGCATTCCAAATTTTGCCGGGCCGCTGGCCGGCCTGCATGCGGGAATCGAGCAGGCCCGCTCCGAGCTGGTGATCGCCGTACCGTGCGATGCACCGCTGCTCCCTGAGGATCTGGTAGCGCGCCTGCTGGAGGCACTGCAGCGGGCCGGAGCCGACGCCGCAGTCGCGCGCACCACACAGCATGTCCATTCCGTAATCTGTCTGTGCAGGGTTTCTTTGCTGGACAATCTTGCCGCATTTATGGATAGCGGCGGCAGGAAGGTGAGCGACTGGCACGCCTCGCTCAACGTCGTCTATGTGGATTTCGACGAAGCGCCGGAACGTTTTCGTAACATCAATACCGTGGAAGACTTG
>JBGQKF010000419.1:0-4341 GCA_041499435.1 Gammaproteobacteria bacterium | reverse complement strand
CGCCAACATGGACTTCAACGAGGTCGTGGAAGGCGTGACGATGTACTTCCCGGTCTACGAGAAGGGCGCGCTGTTCATGCTGGGCGACGGACACGCAGCGCAGGGCGACGGCGAAATCGATGGCGCCGCCATCGAGACTTCGTTCAACGTGCACTTCACCGTGAACGTCATCAAAGGCAAGAAGATCGCCTGGCCGCGGCTGATCAACGACAAGTACATCATGTCGATCGGCAGCACGCGTCCGCTGATGGACGCGCTGCGGCTCGCCTGTGTGGACATGATCAACTGGCTCGTCGCAGACTACGGTTACGACAAGCTGGAAGCCCTGCAGCTGCTCGGCCAGACCGCGGTGCTGAAGATCGCCAACGTGGTCGACCCGCAGTATTCGGTCGCCTGTGCGCTCGACAAGAAGTATCTGCCGAAATGAAGTTGCCAAAATGAAGTTGCCAAAGTGAAGTGATAGTCGAATGCGACCGGCGCGATTCGAGAGCGCCGGTCGCATCTGTAAGGAGAAGTAGGTGACTGAATTCCTGCTCCAGGTCCTGTGGCAGACCTGGAACATTTTCAAGCAGGCTTCCCTGTTTTTTCTGTTCGGGTTCCTGCTGGCGGGCATGCTCGCGGTGCTGGTACCCGAGCAGGCACTCGCCCGCCTGTTTCGCAAAGGCAAGATCCGCTCGGTGCTGTGGGCATCTGCGATCGGCGCGCCGTTGCCGCTTTGCTCGTGCGGCGTCCTGCCGGCTGCTCTGGCATTGCGGCGCCAGGGCGCCACACCGGGCGCTACCGCCGCGTTTCTCATCTCGACACCGGAAACCGGCCTCGATTCCATCAGCATCAGCTATGCGCTGACCGATCCGATCGTCACTGTCTTTCGTCCGGTGACCGCGGTGCTCACCGCGATCTGTGCCGGTATCGGCGTGAACTACTTAGGGGTGCGCAAGCAGGAAACCGGCAGTGAACCCGAGCACCCGGCCAACGCTGACGGCGCGCACGACCATCATCATCATTCCGCGCACGCCGGCGCTGTCGAAGGCGCCGCGCGCGGCAAATGGTGGTCGGTGGACGGCGCCAACCGCGTCTATCGCTATGCGTTCGTCCAACTGCTCGATGACACCAGCCACTGGATCGTGCTGGGTATTGTGCTGTCCGCGATCGTCGCGGCTGCGTTCCCGGCGACCTTCTTCGAGCAATACCTGAACCACGAGCTCGCCTCGATGCTGGTGATGATGCTGATCAGCATTCCGATCTATGTGTGCGCATCGGAGGCCACGCCGCTAGCGGCCGCGTTGGTAATGAAGGGGCTCAATCCGGGTGCGGCACTGGTGTTCCTACTCACCGGCCCGGCCACCAACATCGGCAGCATCGTCCTGCTGCTGCGCTTCCTCGGCGGGCGGATCGTGGCGATCTATCTGGTGTCGATCGTCGGCTTCGCGCTGCTCGCCGGCTTCGCGCTCAACTGGGTCTATCGCGCATTCGAGATCGATCCGCGTGCGACGTTCGGCACCGCTACCGCATTCGTGCCCGAGCCGGTGAAAGTAGCCGCCGCGCTACTGCTCATCGTGCTGCTGCTGGCGAGCATGCGCCGCACGCGTCTACCACCAGAGTGGATCTGGCTGCGAAATCGACTCGCGTCGTTGACTGGCCTGCACATCACCTGGAAGCGCGTAGTCGCAGCAACCGCGGCGGTGGCCGCGACGCTGTATCTCGCGAGCGGCCTGTTCATCGTGGAACCGGGGGAGGCCGGCGTGCGCCTGCGCTTTGGCCAGATCGTATCCCAGGCGCTGGAGCCGGGTCTGCACTATCGGTTGCCGTGGCCGTTCGGGTCGCACCGCATAGTCGAGACCGATCGCGTGCAACGCATCGACTACGGCTTCACCGCCAAGCCGGCGCAGGAGCTGGTCAACGCGCGGATCCGTGCACAGGGCTTCATGGCGGGCGGCAACCTCGTGCCCAGCGAGACGGTGAAGAGCACAACGTGGTTTCAGAAGGACGCGGCGCCCGACGAGCCGTTCCTGCTCACGGGTGACGGCAATCTCATCAATCTACGCTGGTCGATGCAGTACCGGGTGAAGGATGCCATTGCCAATGCGTTCAATGTAGCTGAGCCGGACGCGGTGGTGCGCGGCATGACGCTCGCTGCGCTGCGCTCCGTGGTTGCACGCACCGGGATCGACGCGATCTACACCTCACAGCGCAGCGCCACCGAGGAGCAAGTGGTGCAAACGGTACAGGAAAATCTCGACCGTGCCCGCCTTGGCGTTGCCGTAGTCTCGTTCCAGCTGCTGTATGTGCATCCCCCCGACGAGGTGCACGACGCGTTCCGCGATGTCGCAAGCTCGCAGGAAGACAAGCTGCGCACGATCAACCGCGCCAACATCTTCGCGGTGGAGACGGTGAATCAGGCGAAGGGCGAGGCGGCCGCGATGATCGAACAATCGCTCGCCTTCGAGGAGCAGCAGATTCTGCGCGCAAGGGGCGATGCCGCGAGCTTCCTGCTCAAGCTGAATGCCTATCGCCGCGCACCCGAGCTGACGCAGTTTCGCCTGCAGGTCGAGACGGTCGAGGCCACGTTGCCGGGCCTGCAGAAATTCATCACGCCGGCTGCGGGCGACATCAAGGATTTCGACATGTGGCTGCTGCAGCCCGCCGGTGTGAACCGGAGCACGAAATGAATCGGCTCCCGCTGCGGTTGCGCATTCTCGCCGCCGCGGGAGGTGTGGCGCTGCTGGCTTGGGCCTTCTCCGGCGCGTTGTTCACCGTCGATGTTACCCAGCATGCGCTGGTGATGCGCTTTGGCAAGGTGGTGCGCGTCGTCGACGAGCCGGGCCTGCATGCCAAGGCGCCCTTCGACCAGGTGCTCCGGCTCGACCGCCGCATCACTTTCTCGCGTCCGGCGCCGGCCGAGTATCTCTCCGTGGACAAGCACAACGTGGTGGTGGAAAGCCTCGCCACCTGGCGCATTGCCGATCCCGCGCGCTTTCTCGCCACTGTGCGCACACGCGCCGATGCCGATGTGCGCCTTGCCGATGTGATGCTCGGCGAGATCGGCTCGGTCCTCGGTACCTATCCTGTGACGACGCTGGTCGCACCGGACGGGAATGCCGATCGCTTCCGCGACGTGGTGGCATCGATCCGTACCGGCGTCGCGAGCTTCGCCCGCGCGGCCTACGGCATTGAGATCGTCGATGTTGCGCTGCTGCACATCACGCTGCCGGAGCAGAATCGCGATCACGTGTTCGAGCGCATGAAGGCCGAGCGCGGAAAGATGGCGAAAGAGCTGCGCACTGCCGGTGAGTACAAGGCGAAGAAGATCATCGCCGAGGCCGATCACGAGCGCACGCACATCGAGGCCGAAGCGTATGAGCAGTCGCAACGCGTGCGCGCCGAGGGCGATGCGGAAGCCACTCGCCTCTATGCCGCCGCCTACGGCCAGAACCCACCCTTCTATAAGTTCCTGCGCACCCTCCAGGCCTACGAGAAGCTGCTCGATGAGAGTACCACCGTGTTCCTACCGGCGGATGCCGAAGTGATGCGCGTGCTGCGCCCGCGGCCAAGCGCGGGGTCGATTGCCCCGTCTGTCACCGCCAAGAGTAAGTCAGCCGATCCGGAGCCCGTTGTCTCGCTGGTTCGGCGCGGAAAACAAGGTGCAGGTTCGGCGCCGGCCAGCACCGTGCCCGACGCTGGAGCCGGGCAGCGATGACCGATCCGCACGACCATCCGCTCGACATCGAAGCGCCGGCAACGCGTCGAGCGTACAGCTTCGGTGCACGTCGCTACTGGGTTGCATTGCTCATCGCCGTCGCCGCGGCCGGATATCTGTCGACCGGCTTCTATACAGTCAACGCCGACGAGCACGCGGTGGTGCGCCGCTTCGGCGCGATCGAGGCGCGGGTTGGACCGGGCATTCATTACCGGTTGCCGTGGCCAGTCGATCGCGTCGATGTGGTGAAGGCCACCAGCGTGATGAAGATCGGCGTGGGCTTCGCGCTGCCAGAGAAGGAAGGTCAGGAGACGCCCGGTGTCGAGCTTCTCACCGGCGACACGAATATTCTCAACGTGGCCATGGTGGTGCAGTACGTGATTCGCAACCCGTCGGATTATCTGTTCGAGATCGATCAGCCACAGCCCCTGGTCGGCACGCTCGCCGAAAGCGTGCTCACCGAGATCGTAGTCGGCATGCCGATCGACGAGGTGCTCACCACCGGCCGGCTCGCGATCCAGGCGCGCGTCAAGCTCAAGACCCAAAGATGCTGGATCGCTATCACAGCGGAGTGCAGATCGCCTCGGTCAACATCATGAGCATCACGCTGGACCGGTCAATCGCCCAGGCCTTCCAGGATGTCG
>JBGQKF010000418.1:0-4344 GCA_041499435.1 Gammaproteobacteria bacterium | reverse complement strand
GATTGCAGGCTGGGCACGCTGCGCGAATGCCAGTTGGCAAAGCGCGCATAGCCGATCCACCATACGAAGAACCACACGCAGGCGACCACGTCGAGCCAGGTGAAGCCGAGACTGTGCATGCGCTAGACCAGCGCGACCGGACACTGCGCGCGTGAAGCGGTATCGATCATAGTCAGAAGAACAGCGTCAGAACGCCGGTGTAACCGTACAGCCGGTTGTGCGAGATCTCGCCGTTGCAGAAGAAGCCCACCAAGGGCACCTCCCCCAAGCGGTCGCCAATGATGCGCAGCTCCTCCGAGTTCTCGCCGAACAGACTGGCGCCGCGCCCGAGGCAGGAGAAATACACCGCGCCTTTCGGCTCGCGATACAGCCCGCTGCGGATGCTCGTCAGCATACGATCGAGGTCATCGCTCGCGGTACCGCGGTCGCGCCGGCAGAACATGACACGCCGCCCCGGTTTCACGTTCTCGCCGATGGCGACCAGCTTGTGCGCGGTATCGAGCCCGACGAGATTGCGCACGACATAATCGCCGGTGTCGCTGCCTTCGATCGGGAGCCCGGCAAAGATTCGACCCGCGACCAGGTTCAGATTGGCGCCGAGCTCGCGGCCGATATCCTCACGGAAGACATCCAGCGCGGGGCGGCCATCCAGGCTGATGAGAATATTGTGACGCGCGTCGGTCACCACGTGCTCGAGGCCCACGGGCGAGCAGCCCTGCGTGAGCCGCGTCGCCACCGCGACCTGATCGGAGAACGCTACACCGGAGACACCGCCTTCGGTCAGCCCATCGGCATACTGCACTACGCGCGTGCGCGAGCTCGTCAAGCCGCCAACGACGAAGCCGGTTTGCGTGCGCCCGGCGAGCTCACGGATGAGCGAGGTCAGCGAGGACGTGCTCGGATCGGCATGCACGACTGCAAAGCTCGCCGCAGCGCCATCCCACCTCAGCGCGCCGCGCGCCACATCGCGCGGCGTCCTCAAACCCGAGAACACGCGAAACGCATCCTCGCCGTAGCTGCAGCACATGATGGCGAGCGCCGGTTTGTTGAGGTACTCGCGTCCGCTCGCACAGATCTCCAGCCCGATCGTTCCGACCCAGTGCGCGATTCCGGTGCGCCTCCGCAAGAAATCCACGATGTCGGCGTAATCCTCGGCGAAGGCATCCGTGGCATAGACGAAACCAAGTGTGGCTCCTCGCACGCCTGCCCCGCATTGGGCGAGCGCCGACTCAGCGGCCGAGCGCCAGCTCAGACTCGCGGCATGGCCGCTGGCGAAATAGTCGGTGAGCACTCGGGTGGTCATCTGGGCTTTTTCCACGTGATCGGCATCGGTGAGCGCCATTATTGCGAATCTGAAGGCCGCGTGCCAGCCGCCCCCATTTGAGCGCTACCACCCCGTAGAGAGACGCCGCGGCCGCACAGAACCCGTGCACTTGACTGGTATGCTGTTCCGGTATGGTGCGCACCGGTCGCCTCACACACCGGTGAGGGCGGCCTCACTCGGGCGAATTTGCTTCGTCGTTCCGTGACTTGAGCGACTCCGACGCCAGCCCGCCGAAGCTCCGCACGTTTCTTGCGGGGCCTCTCTTGCAAGCATGCGAACCGGGCTTGAAGGAGATGCCATTGAAAATGCTCGATGCCAGCATTCCGCCCGCAGCGCAGATCGAAGACGAGCGCACCAGCCTCGGCAAGGAAGCGCTCAAGCGCGCGTTCCTGGACAACCTGTTCTACATCCAGGGCAAGTTCCCTGCGCTCGCCACCAAGCGCGACTACTACATGGCGCTCGCATACGTGGTGCGAGACCGACTGCTGCAGCGCTGGATCAGCACGGCAGCGGCCTACACCAAGCAAGGCTCGCGCACCGTGGCGTACTTGTCGGCGGAATTCCTGCTCGGCCCGCATCTGGGCAACAACCTCATCAACCTCGGCATCTACGATCAGGTGCAGGCCGCCGTGAGCGAGCTCGGCCTGGACTTCAACGAGCTGCTGCAGCAGGAGGAAGAGCCGGGGCTTGGCAACGGCGGCCTGGGCAGGCTGGCCGCCTGCTTTCTCGATTCGATGGCCACGCTCGAGATTCCCACGCTGGGCTACGGCATCCGCTACGAGTTCGGCATCTTCAACCAGGACATCGTCGATGGCTGGCAGGTGGAGCGCACCGACAACTGGCTGCGCCTGGGCACGCCTTGGGACATCGTCCGGCCCGAGTGGGCGGTTGAGGTCAAGCTCGGCGGGCGCACCGAGTCGCACGTCGACGAGCAAGGCCGCTATCGTGTGCGCTGGCTTCCCGAACGGGTCGTGATCGGGGTGCCGTACGACACGCCGATTCTCGGCTATCGCACCAACACCGCGAACACGCTGCGGCTGTGGCGCGCCGAGGCGCCGGAGTCGTTCGATTTCGCAGTGTTCAACCGCGGCGACTACTACGGTGCGGTGAACAAGAAGATCGTCTCCGAGAATCTGACCAAGGTGCTCTACCCCAACGACGAGGCGATCCAGGGCAAGGAGCTGCGCCTCGAGCAGCAGTACTTCTTCGTCTCCTGCTCGCTGCAGGACATGCTGCGGATCATGCGCGGGCAGAAGATCCCGATCGAGCGCTTCCACGAGAAGTTCGCGGTGCAGCTGAACGACACGCATCCGGCGATCGCCGTGGCCGAGCTGATGCGCCTGCTGGTGGACGAAGAAGGAATCGAATGGGATCACGCCTGGGAAATCACGCGCAAGACGTTCGCATACACCAATCACACGCTGTTGCCCGAGGCGCTGGAGTGCTGGCCGCTGCGCATGTTCGCCCGCCTGTTGCCGCGGCATCTGCAGATCATCTACGAGGTGAATGCGCGCTTTCTGGACGAGGTGCGCATCCGCTTCCTCGCGGACGAGCGGCGCGTGGCGAGCCTGTCCCTCATCGATGAGAACGGCGAGCGCTACGTGCGCATGGCGCATCTCGCGTGTCTGGGCAGTCATGCGATCAACGGCGTAGCGCAACTGCACAGCGAGCTGCTGAAGCGCGATGTGCTGGAGCCCTTCCACGCATTGTGGCCGGAAAAGTTCAGCAACAAGACCAACGGCGTCACACCGCGGCGCTGGATCGTGCTGTCCAATCCGCGTCTGTCGCGGCTCATCACCGAGGCGATCGGCGAAGGCTGGATCACCGACCTGAGCCAGCTCGCCCGGCTCGAGCCGTTAGCGGAGGACGCGAGCTTTCGCGCCACGTGGCGCGCCATCAAGCGTGCCAGCAAGGACGAGTTCGCAGCACTCGTGCGCGGGCGCACCGGCATGATCATCGATCCCGAATCGATGTTCGATGTGCAGGTCAAGCGTATTCACGAATACAAACGGCAGCACCTGAACATTCTGCACGTGATCGGGCTCTATCTGCGCATCAAGAGCGGGGTCGATGCGGACATGCCGCCGCGCACCTTCATCTTCGGCGGCAAGGCTGCGCCCGGCTACCGCATGGCCAAGCTCATCATCAAGCTGATCAATGCCGTGGGCGAAGTGCTCAATCGCGATCCGGCGGTGCGCGAGCGCCTGAAAGTGGTATTCCTGCCCAACTACAACGTTGGCAGCGGGCAGCGCGTTTATCCATGCGCCGAGCTCTCCGAGCAGATCTCCACGGCCGGCAAGGAGGCATCGGGCACCGGCAACATGAAGTTCTCGATGAACGGTGCGCTCACGATCGGCACGCTCGACGGCGCGAATATCGAGATCCGCGACGAGGTGGGGGCGGAGAATTTCTTTCTGTTCGGCCTCGATGCGCAGGCGGTGATGGCGTTGCGAGCAGAGGGCTACCGCCCGGAGGAATATTGCGCGGCGAATCCGGAGCTCGAGGCCGCCATCGATCTGGTGCGTGCCGGATTCTTCTCGCGCGGCGATGTGCAGTTGTTCCAGCCGTTACTCGACAGCCTGCTCGGCTACGATCCGTACTTCGTGATGGCCGACTATGGCCCCTATGCACAATGTCAGCGGGAAGTGAGCCGCACGTACGCGGACCCGGAGCGTTGGTCGCACATGTCGATCCTGAACAGCGCCCGCTCCGGCCAGTTCTCCTCTGATCGCACCATCCGCGAATACTGCCGCGAGATCTGGCGCGTCGACCCGGTTAGCATCCGGCTGTTGTCGCCCAATGAGGTGAAGGCGGAGTTTTTGCAGTAAGAGGCGTGAAAAGGTGAAGAAGTGAAAAGGTGAACGGGCGAGATGGCTTGTTTGCCAGGGCCTTTCCTCCGCGTGCGACCACCGGCACTGCTTGACCACAAATCCCACCGGTTCACCTTTTCACCTCTTCACCTCGCTCTCTAAGCCACCGCAGTATAATGCTCCTATCCGCTTCAGGAGCCGCACATCATG
>JBGQKF010000417.1:0-4347 GCA_041499435.1 Gammaproteobacteria bacterium | reverse complement strand
GGAAGGCCTTGGCGAGCTGCATCAGCAGATTACCGGTGCCACAGCCCACCTCCAGCACAGCGCCGCCTGCCTGCAGACGTGATGCAAGATCGGGCAACTCCGGCAGCAGCTTCTTCGCCGTGATGACCTGCAATCCCCACGTCGATTCGGCGATGGCCTGTGCAAAGGACTCGCCGCGCCCTTGGAACGGCTTGGTGTCGCCGCTTTTGAAGGCTTCCACCAGCCGCTGAAAATCGTCGGCCGCCACTTCGGTCCCGAGCCGCACATAGCCGCCGAGATAGCGCGGATGCGTCGGGCTGGCGAGGATGACATCGAAGAAAGGCGCCAGTCGCCAGCGACCCGGCTCATCCGCGTCGAGAATCTCCATTCCATAGGCGGTGCGGCACCACGTCTCGACGTAGGGCGCATGCAACCCGAGCTTGCCGGCGAGATCCTGTGCCGTGGAGTCCGGCGCATCCTTGAGCGCTTTGATGAGACCCACCTTGATGCCCAGATCGATCAAATGGATCGTATTGAAGCCGCGACGCCAATCGAATATGCGCGCGACCTGTGAGTCCGCCGTAATTTCCTTCCTGATCTCCTTCACTCCTTCACTCCTTCACGCGATCACTTTCCATCGGGCATGAAGATCTGCAGCAGATCGTTGAGAAACCGCTGCCCGCGCGGCGTGGGTGCAATCTTCGCGTGATCGCGCACGATCAGCCCGTCCTCTTCCGCTTTGTCCAGCGCGCGCAGCACAGTGGTCAGCGGCAGTCCGGTACGCTCTGCGAAGAGGGACGTGTCGAAACCCTCGATCAAGCGCAGCGCATTCATCATGAATTCGAACGGTACGTCTCGCGCGCTCACCACTTCGTCGGTTTGCACCGGCCGGCCCGCAGCCGCATTGGCGAGATAGTCGCGCGGATTTTTCCAGCGCATCTGGCGCACGATCCGGTCGGCGAATGACAGCTTGCTGTGCGCGCCCGCGCCGACACCGAGATAGTCGCCGAACCGCCAGTAATTCAGATTGTGGCGGCAGCGATATTCGGGGTGCGCGAATGCAGAGGTTTCATAGTGCAGATAGCCGCTCTCGGAGAGGGTGCGCTCGATCATCTCCTGCATCTCGAGTGCCAGATCATCGTCTGGAACGGCCGGCGGAAAGCGCGCGAAGTAGGTATTCGGCTCGATGGTCAGATGGTATGCGGAGATATGTGCTGGCGCGAAGTCCACCGCAGTGCAGATGTCCGCTTCCGCTTCGAGCAGCGTTTGCCTGGGCAGCGCGTACATGAGATCGAGATTGATGTTCTCGAAGTTGTCACGTGCGATCTCCACCGCGCGCCGCGCCTGCACATCGTCATGAATGCGGCCCAGCGCATGCAGATGCTGCGGATTGAAGCTCTGGATGCCGATCGACAGGCGATTGATACCCAGCGCACGAAACTGGGCGAACTTCTCCGCTTCAAACGTACCGGGATTAGCTTCCAGCGTCACCTCCGCTCCTGGATCGAGCGGCACCCGAGCGCGGATGCCGCAAAGGATCCGGTCCAGGGCTGCCGGAGATAGCAAGCTCGGGGTGCCGCCCCCGAAGAACACACTCGATACGCGGCGGCCCCAGATCTGCGGCAGCGCATGCTCCAGATCGACCATCAGCGCTTCGCCGTACTGCGTTTCCAGCTCGGGCTCGAGGGCATGCACCTGCGTTGCACTTCCGTCCGGCTTGCGCATCTCGTGCGAGTTGAAATCGCAATATGGGCACTTGCGCACGCACCACGGGATGTGCACGTACAAGGACAGCGGCGGCAGCGCGGAAAACGAGACCGCCGGGCGAGACAGCCGGGCGCTGGTATGAATCGCAGGCATCGTTACAGCGTATCAGCAAATCGACTGGCCTGGTTCGAGCCCAGGCGCAGCAGAGAGCGGCGGATCGCACTGGCGTTTTCGCAGCAACTATTGGATCATCTGCCTGCGGTGCGACGACGCACCCACATCCATAGCCGACAGGACCGACCGCCATGCAACGCACCCGCCCGCCGTTTCGCGCCGACCATGTCGGCAGCTTTCTGCGCCCTCGTTCTCTGCTGGAAGCGCGCGAGCAATTTCGCAATGGCGCCATTTCCAAGCAGCAGCTGCGCTGGATGGAAGACCGGGCAATTCGCGAGGTCGTGCGCTTTCAGGAGGAGCTCGGCCTGCATGGCATTACCGATGGCGAGTTCCGGCGTACCTTCTTCCACATCGATTTCCTGGAGCAGCTCGAGGGCGTGGAGACGCGCGGCGGGATCGCGGTGAGTTTTCGCAGCGCCATCGGCAAGATCGATTTTGCGCCGCCGGTGCTGCACGTCACCGGCAAGCTCGCGCATCGGCGTCCCATTCAGGTGGAGGACTTCAAATTCCTGCGCTCGCTCACCAACGGCACGCCGAAGGTCACCATCCCCTCTCCGACGATGCTGCATTTCCGCGGCGGACGCGCGGCAATCAGCCAGGAAGCTTATCCGGATCTGGAAGCGTTCTACGCGGACGTGGCCGCATGCTACCGCGCGGAGCTGCAGGGCCTGGCCGCGGCGGGCTGCACTTACGTACAGCTCGATGATACTAATCTCGCGTACTTGTGCGATCCGAAAATGCGCGAGGGCGCACGCAGTCGCGGGGATGATCCCGACGAGCTGCCGCGGCGTTATGCGCGGCTCATCAACGACGCCATTGCGCAGCGGCCCACGGATATGACCATATGCACGCACCTGTGCCGCGGCAATTTCAAGAGCGCCTGGGTCGCCGAAGGCGGATATGATCCGGTGGCCGAAGTCTTGTTCAACGAGCTCGCGGTCGACGGCTATTTCCTCGAGTACGACGATGCACGCTCGGGCGGATTCGCGCCACTCAAGTTCGTGCCGAAAGGCAAGACCGTGGTACTGGGGCTGGTCAGCACCAAAGTGGATACGCTCGAATCCAAAGATGAGCTCAAGCGCCGCATCGACGAAGCGGCCCGCTATGTGCCGATGGAACAGCTTTGCCTGTCGCCGCAGTGCGGGTTCTCCAGCACCGTGGACGGCAACGCCATCACGGAACAGACGCAGGCGGCGAAGCTGCGGCTGGTGGTGGAGACGGCGCAGGAGGTGTGGGGGGAGGCGTGAAAGGCGTGAAGAGGTGAACAGGTGAACGAGTAAGAGAGCGCGGATTGAATCAGTTTCCTCCCGCTTGAAGTGTACAAATCGTGACCCGACCTGCTCGAACGCGAATGTTGCCGTTCGACCCGTTGCCGCGCTTCGTGCTCTAGAAAGGCAGAGCTTCACGCATAAAGCAAATTAATCGCACAAGGAACAGCGACCTTCGACTACCAGGCGCTTCTCGGCCAGGCAGCGACGGTCGATAGCCGCATGCTTCGAGCTTCGTCAGTACCGCATTACGGAGGGAAAGCGCGATCGTTGGGTCAAGCTGAGGGAGGAGAAGTTCATTCCCTTCAGGTTGAGCGTGGAATGGTCATCGCCGGAAGCTATCGACCAGGAGCAGCCCGATCAGTACATCTGGCTGAGGCGATTCGAGAGTGAAGAGCAACGCAAAGCGCTATACAAGGCAGTGTACGAAGATCCGAAGTGGGCGAGACCGAGCGATATTGCGAGTTCATCGATGGGCCTAGACATCGGCATGAAGTGTCCGCGCTGCCAGCATGAGAACCGCGCCGGCGCGAAGTTCTGCGAGGAGTGCGCTGCGCCGCTGACACGTAGCTGCTCACACTGCGGTAGTCCCCTGCCTGGGACGGCAAAGTATTGTCCTGAGTGTGCCCATCCCGTTTCGGAATCAGCAAGCGCGCCCGCGCGTTTCAGCTCGCCCGAGAGCTACACCCCTAAGCATCTAGCCGAGCGCATCCTGCTGTCGAAACACGCGCTCGAGGGCGAGCGCAAGCAAGTAACAGTGCTCTTCGCCGACCTCAAGGGCTCGATGGAGCTGCTCGCCGACCGCGACCCGGAGGAGGCCCGCGGGCTGCTCGATCCCGTGCTGGAACGCATGATCGAAGCAGTGCACCGCTACGAGGGTACCGTCAATCAAGTGATGGGCGACGGGATCATGGCGCTGTTCGGCGCGCCGCTCGCGCTGGAGGACCATGCCGTGCGCGCCTGTTACGGCGCACTTCGCATGCAGGAATCGGTGAAACGCTATGCCTCAGAGGTGTTGCGCACCCAAGGCCTGACGCTGCGCATCCGTGTAGGAATCAATTCTGGCGAAGTCGTGGTGAGGTCCATTGGCAACGACCTGCGCATGGACTACACGGCGGTGGGGCAAACCACGCACCTTGCCGCCCGCATGGAACAGCTGGCCGATCCTGGCCGCACGCTGATCACCGCCGGAACGCTGCATCTGACCGAGGGCTTTGTT
>JBGQKF010000416.1:0-4371 GCA_041499435.1 Gammaproteobacteria bacterium | reverse complement strand
TGGGAGGTCGACGGACTGGCTTTGATTTCCGGACGGCAGCTCGCCGATACGCACAGCCTGCTCGATCATGCTCATCCGCAGGGTCGCAGCCGGCAGCTGCACAAATGCATCGCCGGTGGCGCAGCGCATGCGGTATTCAACGGCCGCATCGTGGTGCGGCCGGGCGCGCAGCGCACGGATTCTTCGCAGCAGAGCCGTAACCTGTTGCTGAGCCAGCGCGCGCACGTGGACACCAAGCCGCAGCTCGAGATCTTCGCCGATGACGTGAAGTGCGCGCACGGTGCCACCGTGGGCCAGCTCGACCCCGAACAGATGTTCTACCTGCGCAGCCGCGGCATGTCGCAGGCAGCGGTCATGAATTTGCTGACCTTCGCCTTCGCAGCCGAAGTGATCGAGCGCATCGGCATCGCCTCGCTGGTGACGCGTCTGCGGGAGCTGGTCATTCGCCAAACGCAAGGTTGAGGATACGCATGAGCACTTCGAGTCTCGCCCGACAACAACAGGCTGAGCCACAGGCTCCGACGCCAGCAGGCTTCAACCTGGCAAGTGTGCGCGCGGAGTTTCCGATTCTGCGTGCCCAGGTGAACGGCAAGCCGCTCGCGTACCTGGACAACGGCGCGAGCAGCCAGATGCCGCAGCCGGTGATCGATCGATTGATCCGTTACCGCACGAGCGAGCACGCCAACATCCATCGCGGCGTGCACTATCTTTCCGAGACGGCGACCGCGGCCTACGAAGGCGCGCGCCGCAAGGTGCAGAAGTTCATCAACGCCGGCGAAGAGCGCGAGGTCATTTACACGCGCGGCACCACCGACGCGGTCAACCTGGTGATGCACGGCTACGGACGCGCCTTCATCGGCGAGGGCGACGAGATCATCATCTCTCAGCTCGAGCACCACTCCAACATCGTGCCGTGGCAGATGCTGCGCGACGAGAAGGGCTGTCTGCTGCGCGTGATCCCGTGTAACGATGCCGGAGAGCTGCAGCTCGACGAATACGAGGCGCTGTTCAACGATCGCACCAGGCTGGTGGCCTTCACGCACGTCTCCAATGCGCTCGGCACGGTGAATCCGGTCAAGCAGATGATCGAAATCGCACACCGCCGCGGCGTGCCGGTGCTGGTGGATGGCGCCCAGGCGGTGCCGCATCTGAAGATCGATGTGCGCGATCTGGATTGCGATTTTTACTGCTTCTCAGGCCACAAGATGTTCGGACCGACCGGCATCGGCATCCTCTATGGCAAGGCCGCGTTGCTCGAGCGCATGCGTCCCTATCAGGGCGGCGGCGACATGATCCTGTCGGTGAGTTTCGAGAAGACCACCTACAACGTGATCCCGTACAAGTTCGAAGCCGGCACCCCGCCGATCGCCGCGGGCATCGGTCTTGGCGCGGCGGTGGATTATCTCGAAGCCATCGGCATGAAGCACATCGCGGCGTGGGAGCACGAGCTGTTGCGCTATGCGACCGAGCAGGTTGGGCGGCTCGAAGGCGTGCGCATTATCGGCACCGCCCCGCATAAGGCGGCCGTGCTTTCGTTCACGGTGCAAGGGGTGCACCCACACGACGTCGGCACTGTGCTCAACGAAGAAGGGGTTGCGGTGCGCACCGGGCATCATTGCGCGCAGCCGGTGATGCAGCGCTTCCGCGTTCCGGCGACGGTGCGTGCATCGTTTGCTTTCTACAATACTTTTGCGGAGATCGATCAGCTCGTAAGCGGGCTGCGCCGCGTGCGGACGATGTTCGGCTGACATGGACAGCAAGCAGCTCTATCAAGAAGTCATCCTCGATCACAACAGGAAGCCGCGCAACTGGGGCAAGCTCGTGGACCCGAGCCATCGCGCCGAGGGTGTGAATCCGCTGTGCGGCGATCACATCTGGGTTACGCTGAAGATCGACAGCGGCAACATCGCGGAGCTCGCTTTCGAGGGCGAGAGCTGCGCGATCTGCAAAGCCTCGGCATCGATGATGACGGCTAACGTGAAAGGCAAGAGCGTCGCCCAGGCCGAGCGCATGGTGCGGGAGTTCCGGGAAATGGCCACCGGCAAACTGGACGTCGCGCACCAGCCCAACCAGCTTGGACGTCTGGCGGTGTTCGCCGGCGTGAAAGATCTGCCCTCTCGGGTGAAGTGCGCGATCCTGCCATGGCACACCTTGCATGCGGCGTTCAGCAACCAGCAGAGCGCCTCCACCGAGGGCGAGGCCGACCCGATGGGATTGCCCGCCGTGAAGCTGAACGACGACTGACGATGCCCAAGATTGCTGAAATCGAGTTCACGCCCAATCCCAACGCGCGGAAATTCATCCTGCGCGAGCCGCTGACATTCGGTGTGAGCAGATCGTACGAGATGCCGGATCAGGCCAAGGGCGATCCGCTCGCCGAAGCGCTGTTCGCCATCCCGCACGTCACCAACGTGTTTTACGTGGACTACTGGATCACCGTGACGCAGGACGGGAAAGCCCACTGGCCGGAGCTGCTGCGCCAGCTGGCAGTGCCGATCCGTGATGCACCTTCAGCACAGGAGACTTCGAAGCAGCTCGTCACTCAAGCGTTCGATCGCCCGGATGGGTTACCGGCTGCCGACGAAGAAGAGGACGAGAAGCTCGCGGCGATCCGGCAGCTCCTGGACGATCAGGTGCGGCCCTATCTGCAGGGCGACGGCGGCGATCTGTATGTGCTCGGACTCGAGGGCAATGTGTTGAAAATGCATTATCAGGGGGCGTGCGGCAGCTGTCCGAGCTCGATCTCGGGGACGCTCGCCGGCATCGCGGGCCTGGTGCGGCAGATCGATCCGGAGATTGAAATCGTTGCCGTCTAATACACGGCAACGACGTGACTTGTGATTCGTGATTGGTGATTCGTCTCAAACGCTAAACCCACGACCCACGATTCACGAATCACGGCCTTCATGTCCGACTGGATCCGCGTCTCTCCAGCTTCCGAATTTCCACCCGGTACCCATCGCGTGGTAGAGGTCGACGGGGTGCAGGTCGCAGTGTTCAATATCAATGGGCAATACTACGCTATCGAAGATGTCTGTACCCATGATGGCGGCATCCTCACCGGCGGACCGATCGACAACGACCAGGTGATTTGCCCGCGTCACGGTGCACGATTTTCGATTCGCACTGGCGAGGCGCTGAGCCCGCCCACGTACGAACCGGTCGCGACGCTACCGGTGCGCGTACAAGACGACGTGGTCGAGGTGCGCGACGACCGCTGGGATTGAAGCCGACACGAATCGGCTTCGATCAGTCAACGCCGCTGCGGAAATCGCCGGCCGGTGAACGCAGCGCCCGGGCCTGTACGCTCGTCTTTATGACGAAACGTGATCCGGGCGATGGTGAGGTCGTAGGGCGTCATCTCCAGCGTCACTTTGTCGCCGGCTAGAATGCGCACCCGGTGCTTGCGAATCTTGCCGCAGGCGTAAGCGGCTATATTCACGCCATTCTCCAGTACCACGCGAAAGCGCGTGTCCGGCAGCACTTCGCTCACCACACCTTGCATCTCGATCACTTCTTCCTTCGCCATAGGGCTCCGTATAGTGCATGCGCAGCGAAAGGCGGCTGAGGCCTTATGAGCGCTGGGGTTTTACTCGGGACGGGACGCAGCGATGTACGCGTGCGGTCCATCGGGTCATCGAGCGGTGCGACGCGCTCGATGGAACGGCTGGTGATTTCGGGAAAGGTCGCCTGAGCCCGAGGCGCAAATCTCGCCTCGGGACAGCTGAGATATCGCGTTACGCATGATACGCGATTGGCGGCCCTGGCGATAGTCTGTCTTGCGCTAAAGCATTGCCTCAGGGTGGTCGATAATGGGCGATATCCCGGTGCACCAGCGAGGCTCAGCGCGAGGAACCATGCAGATCGATTCGACGGCTATCTTGATGCGCGCGGGGGCGGGGCGCCCCGGCGACACTATCGCCCGTATCGTCGCCAACCTCGAGCAGGTCATGTCGGGTCAGACCGCCACGTTGCGCAAGGTGCTGGCGGCGTTTCTCGCAGGCGGACACGTGCTGCTGGAAGACAACCCCGGCACCGGCAAGACCACCCTGGCGAAGGCGCTGGCGCGCACGCTCAGCGCCACCTTCAAGCGCGTGCAGTTCACGCCCGATCTGCTGCCCTCGGACATCCTCGGGGTATCCGTATTCAATCCCAAGGAACAGATCTTCGAGTTCTATCCCGGGCCGATCTTCACACAGATTCTGCTCGCCGACGAAATCAACCGTGCCTCGCCGCGGACGCAGTCGGCACTGCTCGAGGTGATGGCCGAAAGTCAGGTGAGTGTCGAAGGCAGGACCTCGAAGATGGACGATCTGTTCTTCGTCATCGCCACACAAAACCCCGTGGAGTTCCGCGGCACTTATCCACTGC
>JBGQKF010000415.1:0-4374 GCA_041499435.1 Gammaproteobacteria bacterium | reverse complement strand
CAACCGCATTTTCGGCCGCGCGCTGATCCGTATGGGCATCCCAGTGGGCTCGCGCAACATTTTCCCCTCGAACATTCAGGGCTTGCCGACCTGGTACGAGGTGCGCGTGTCGGAAGCCGGCCATCTGGGCCGGCGCGGCGGTGTGGACCTCATGGTCGCGATGAACCCACAGACCTGGGACAAGGACATCGTAGAGATCGAGCCGGGCGGATACCTGTTCTACGATTCCACGCGCGCGCTCCCCGACTCGAAATTTCGCGACGACGTGCATGTGATCGGCATGCCGCTTACCGAGATCTGCAATCGCGAGTACGCCGATCCGCGCCAGCGGCAGCTGTTCAAGAACATCATCTATGTCGGTGCCCTGGCTGCATTGCTCGACATCGATCTGCGCGAAGTCGAGAAACTGATTGGGGAGCAGTACAAAGGCAAGGAGAAGCTGCTCGAGCCCAATATCAAAGCACTGCACCTGGGCCGCGACTACGCCTCCGCGTACCTGCCCTCGATCACCCTGAAGGTGAAGCACGCCAATGCGGTGGGCAGCAAGGTTTTCCTGGAGGGCAATAGCGCTGCAGCGCTGGGGTGCGTATACGGCGGCGCCACCGTCGCCGCCTGGTATCCCATCACTCCCTCCTCATCCTTAGCTGAAGCATTCACGCGACATTGCAAGAAGTTCCGCCATGACCCCGAAACCGGCGCGGCGCGCTATGCCGTAATTCAGGCGGAGGATGAGCTTGCGTCGATCGGCGTGGTCATCGGCGCTGCGTGGAACGGCGCACGCGCGTTCACCTGCACATCCGGCCCCGGCATCTCGCTCATGCAGGAGTTTATCGGGCTCGCCTATTTTGCCGAGATCCCGGCGGTCATCTTCGACGTGCAGCGTGGCGGGCCTTCCACCGGCATGCCCACGCGCACGCAGCAGTCGGACCTCCTCTCCTGCGCGTACGCATCGCATGGCGACACCAAGCACGTGCTCCTGTTGCCGGAGGATCCGCGCGAGAGCTTCGACTTCGCCGCGCTGTCGTTCGATCTCGCCGACCGCTTACAGACGCCTGTGTTTGTGATGCTCGACCTCGACATCGGCATGAACGAGCGGCTGTGCGATCCGCTGGTATGGGACGACGCGAAGCGCTACGACCGCGGTAAGGTCATGACCGCCGAAGAGCTCGAAGCCGGCAAAGAGTTCGGGCGGTATCTCGATGTCGATGGCGATGGCATTGCCTATCGCACCTACCCGGGCACGCACGCAGCGCGCGGCGCCTATTTCACGCGCGGTACCACCAAGGATCGCTACGCGCGCTACAGCGAAGCCGGCCCCGACTACGTAGAGAACATGCAGCGCTTGCTGCGCAAGCTGGAAACCGCCAAACAGCTCCTGCCCCAGCCGCGGCTGCGCCCAGCTCGCCAGCCGACGAGTCTGGGCGTGGTGTACTTCGGATCGACCAGCCCCTCGATGCACGAGGCGCTGGAGAACCTGGAGCAGGACGGGGTCCATCTGGATGCTTTGCGCGTGCGCGCGTTCCCGTTCCAGGACGAGGTCTACGACTTCATCGCCGATCACGAACAGGTGTTCGTAGTGGAACAGAACCGCGATGCGCAGCTGCGCATGCTGCTGGTAAACGAGGGCCAGGTCGATCCCTCGCGCCTGATCTCGGTGCTGCACTTCGACGGCACGCCGATCACGGCACGCTTCATCATCGGTGAGATCGCCGAAAAAGTAGCGGTGCTGAAAGTGAAGCCGCTGCGCAAAGTCAGCAGTCAGTAGTTCCGCACTGAATCACCAATCACGAATCACGGTCTTAAATGACGTACATCGCCAAACCGAAGCTGCACCACCCGAGCCTGCAGAAGAACGCGCTGGGCTACACCCGCCGCGACTACGAAGGCGCCATCTCGACGCTGTGCGCCGGCTGCGGCCATGATTCGATCAGTGCGGCAATCATTCAGGCGTGCTTCGAGCTCGACCTCCCGCCCCATCGTATCGCCAAGTTGTCCGGCATCGGCTGCTCGTCGAAGACGCCGACCTATTTCCTAGGCAGCTCGCACGGCTTCAACAGCGTGCACGGGCGCATGCCGTCGGTACTGACGGGTGCCAATCTCGCCAATCGCGATCTCATCTATCTCGGCGTCTCGGGCGATGGCGATTCGGCCTCCATTGGGCTCGGCCAGTTTGCGCATTCACTGCGCCGGGGCGTCAACATGACCTACATCGTCGAGAACAACGGCGTATACGGGCTTACTAAAGGTCAGTTTTCGGCCACCGCAGACCGCGGCTCCAAGAGCAAGAAGGGCGCGCTCAACCACGATGCAGCGATCGATCTGGTGATGCTCGCGCTGCAACTGGGCGCCACCTATGTGGCGCGCGGTTTCTCCGGTGACAAGGCACAGCTCGTGCCCGTGATCAAGGGTGCGCTGCTGCATGAAGGCGCCGCCTTCATCGACGTGATTTCCCCGTGCGTGGCATTCAACAATCACGACGGCTCCACCAAGAGCTACGACTACGTGCGCGAGCACAATGAAGCGGTCAACCGGCTCGACGTAATGCTGCCCCGAGAGCCGATCGCCGCGGAATATGCGCCGGGAGAAGTACGCGAGGTGGTCCAACACGACGGCTCGGTACTGCGCCTGCATAAGCTCGCCGCCGATTACGAGCCCAACAACCGCACCTTCGCCATGAACTTCCTGCAGCAGCGTCAGGAACACGGCGAAGTCGTGACCGGGCTGCTCTACGTCGATCCCGAGGCACAGGATCTGCACGCGAACCTGAACACCGTCGACAAGGCGTTCAACGCCTTGACCGAACGTGAGCTCTGCCCAGGCGCGGCAGCGCTGGAGCGATTCAACGCCGCTCTGCGCTGATACTTGACGCCTGCCTCGCCCCCCAGTTTTCCTGCACGTTCAGCGAACGGTGCCGTCGCGGCCGCTTTGATGCCCACCGTCATGATTGCCGCGCCCGTCTTCCCGCCCGCGCGCTGATCCAGTCTCACGGCCCCTCATCGGCGCTACAGCGAACGCTCCGGGACGCTGCAGGTGAACGCCGCCGCTCGTGCCAGAGCCCGGGTAGACCTGCGGTGTCATTGGCGCGGGAACGGGTACGGCGCGCGGGGGCATCGATGAGTTGCCACGCGCCTCGAAGCGTTGACGAACCGCTCCAGGCGTGTTCGAAGGTTGAGCTGGTACGACGACCGTCGCACGTCCTCTGTCCCCCTGATGGGGCCGCATGTCAGGCACGCCAGCCGTGGACGAATTCACATCTGGTGTCTCGATTCCAGGCGTGGGCCCGACGATCGAACGCGGTGTGGTGGGGTGAGCTCCAGGCCGCGATGGCGTTTGAATGCCCGGCGGCGCGCCCACGATCGGGCGCGCGTTACCGGAATGTGGCGCCGTTTGAATCCCAGGTGACGGCCCGACGATCGATTGCGGCATCCTGGTCTGCACATCGGTGTTCGCTGGCTCGGACACGAAACGGCGATCGTGCCTTGGCACCGTGATCACCTGCGGCGTAGTTGCAGCCGGTGCCGGTACCAGGGGAACGACGCGTGCGCTGTCCCTACGCCCCGCTTGTGAAGGGGGCACAGGCGGCTGTGTATTCTGCACTGGTGCGTTGCCGCTGAACTGTTGCCGCTGCCCGGCAGGGGCGCCCGGAACGGGCACACCTGCGCGGCTGCCCACCATCACTGTGGCCGGATGCGGTGTAGCAACATTGCGGCCCCACCGCTGGTAGATGTTGGTGATGCTGGTCATGTTGGTGACGTTCGCGCGATTGACGACCACTGGGCGCACCGCGGGTGCGCCCACCACTACGGGGGTCACGACAACTGCTTGATGCACCATGATCGGGCGATGCCAGGGACCCCACCACGGGCGATAAAAAGGTACCGGGCGATAGGCCCACCATGGGCTCCACCACGGCCACGGATTCCACCATGTATTCCAGTAGCTGAAGCCGAAGCCCCAGGTCACTGGGCAGGGGTACCACATCGAGCCCACCCACGGGCGATAGTAGTAGCCTGACCCGTACACCACAGTGTTATCGGTATTGACATAAGAGCCCACATAGCCGGGGCTATACCCGACCGATACCGCATCCTCACTTGCGCCATAGACGCGCACATAGGTCACATAGTGCAGCGGCGAGCTGCGCGGGATCGAGTAAATCACCGGCGGCACGTAGCTCGCTGGAGCCCACGGGCCATCCATCGTCGAAGAGAAGAACCACACGCCGTTATCGAGCGCGTAGTAGTCGCGATCGTCGACGCGGATCACGGGTATGGCAGCGTTGATGGCATATTCGAGCGGCGTGCCTTCGATGGGCTTGAACTGCGGCGGACCGTCGTAGGTAAGCTCCAGACTCGCCTCGCTACGCGTGACGGT
>JBGQKF010000414.1:0-4384 GCA_041499435.1 Gammaproteobacteria bacterium | reverse complement strand
GTCGAAATACTTACACACACCCGCAATCTGACGGACATCTTTGCTGCCCATCATGGGAGTGATGAAGGCCGCAATTGCGGCCGGTTTGCCTTGGCGCTGCGCAGTTCGTGGCTGGGCGCGCCGTGCAGAGAACCTCGCTCCGCCGTGATGCAAGACCACGCCGTGATCCAAAGCCGGGCCGAGCTCGACATGCTGCTGGTCAACATCGAAGCCGCGGTCAAGGTCAAGAAGCGCGCGTGTTTCTTCTCCTGGGTGCAGGGTGTGTTCCAGGGCATCATCGCGCACGAGGTCCTGGTTTGTGCGGTGCCCCATCCTTCCGCGCGCGGCCTGCGCTTCGATTGGTTGGGCAGCTATCCGATCGCGGAAGACCGCTTCGGCGACCTGTGCCGCACCGATGGCGGACTTCTGCATGGCCTGGTAGGAGCGTGGGAAAGGGGTGGGCGCGTGCCGCTTCTGATCGGCGCGACGCCGGCCGCGGACGCCGCGACCAAGCTGCTGGTGGAGGCGTTGCAGTGCCTGGACCTGACCAGCGGGATGGCTCACGGGCTGCCGGGGCTGCACGGACATCCGGCCGGCTTTTTCGCCTTCTTCAAGCTGCCCTCAGCCCCTTCCGCGCGCGAAGCGCGGATGCTGGAACTGTTCGTGCCCTACCTGCACGCTGCATGGCTGTGCGCCAACTGTAGCACGGCGGCGCAAGCCGGGGCGCACTCCGCAGCGGTGTGCGAGATCCTCACCACGCGTGAGGCGGAAATCCTCAACTGGGTGGAGAGGGGCAAGAGCAACAACGAGATCGCCCAGATCCTCAACATCAGCCATCTCACGGTCAAGAACCACGTGCAGAAGATTCTGCGCAAGCTCAACGCCCAAAACCGGGCGCAGGCGGTGGCCAAGGGCATGGCGTTGAACCTGACCCGCAACCACGGCGACCCAATGCACCACTGATCCTTGGCGCGGGCGCTGCGCGTCGGACCGCGTGCAAGCACACGTCCCGGCGCGACTGAGTCGAGCAACGGATGCAGCAGGTTCATCTCGTCCATGCCGCCCCCGTGTGGTACAGCGAAACGCGCTGTATCCGAGCTCAGCCGATGACTCATCTTATTCGCCTGTACGGCGTCGCTAGCGGTTCCCCGACGAATACCCCTTGGCCGGGCCACGCCACGCTCTTCCAGTACGCTTCGATCAAGGTCTCTCCCTGGAGGTAGCGCCGGATCACGATCGCCGGGTCGGTGAACTTCTGCGGGAAGTTGCAGGGCTCCACGACTGTTCCATAGCTGGCGGTAGCGCCTGCCTCCAACCACTTCAGCGCGCTCATCTGGCTGCTGTCCGTGAGCATCCCGCCAAAGGAAGTGAGATGGTCGGCAATCGCGCCGGGCAGGAAATGCAGCGTGTCGAGTCCTGCCACCGCCGCGAGACCGGTGAAGTAGAACATCACGTCCTTGCGGTCGCTAAGGGTATCCTGCTTCAGAATCTCGATGTCGATCAATCCAGCCGCCACGCTCTTCACTATCGGATACATCAACGCGCGACTGTCGCGGGTCTTGTCCGAGGTCAAGAGCAAGTAAGCCGCGCCGCGCGGATGGGTGCCATCCGACTCGACCCCGCGGTCGATCAGCGCCTTGATTTCGGGAAAGCTGCGCCCTGCCAGCATCATGGCGGGGCGTATCCCCAGTTCCGAGGCGGGAGCGCGGCTGGCTGAATCGAAATAGGCGCTGAGCCGCGTGGGCGAACATCCGCTCCCGCAGTAGGAGCGGTCGTACCCGAAGGCAAACGCGCTGGTGATGGACATGCAGCCCACGCGATAAGGCGCGGCCCACGTCAACGCATACGCCTGGACACTATCCAGCGTTGCCGCATCCACGTTCGCCTTCACGCGCCGAAATTCGTCCACCGGTAACTCCGACGCGCCGACAGAAAAGCGCACCGGGATCACGTTGGGGGCCGGGATGTGTCGCTTGCGCGCGTAGTATTCGCCGACAGCCACGCTCAACGGGTCAGCAGTGTTGATGATCACCGCGACGTTGGTATGATCGATGTCGCCCGCGTGCGTGGGAGCGTATCGCGTGGTCTCCTGCGCAGCGGCCGACGAGGCCAGAAGCACGAAGAGCAAGCAAACGGTGAGCCGACACATGATGCAGTTCGACGGGCGCGGGGTTAAGATCGTGCAGCGAGCCCTGCAAAGTTGACGCCATGATGCAAGCGAACCCGCTCGCTCGCTGCTTTTCGCGCCTGTGCCAGACGCAGGCCTGGAATGCTGGTTCGAGCACACCGGTCGACCGGCTGCTGTCAAGTTCTCAAGCAACGTGGCCCTGTGGTAGCATCCGCATGCAATCCAGAGGCGAACCCACCGCGTGTCGCCTCCGGACATTCTCCTCCAACGCTAATCCCGCGTGCCGGCCGGCGCGTCGACTCAGCAAACACACGGAGCATCCTGTGATCCGCCCCTACAGAGTTGAGTCAACCGCCGCATTGGCTTTGGTCTTCGCGCTTGTATTGGCAGGCTGCTCACCGGCAGGCGACGACAAGACAGCCGGCCAGGTCGCAGCCAAGGTAAACGGCGACGAAATCACGGTGCAGCAGATCAACCAGGCGCTGTCGCGGGCGGGTAATATCCCCGAAGCGCAACAGAAGCAGGCGCAACAGCAACTGCTCGAGCGACTCATCGACCAACAGCTCCTGGTCCAGCAAGCGCTTCAGAAAAAGCTCGACCGCGACCCACATGTGCTGGCAGCGTTCGACGCTGCCAAGCGGCAGATCCTGGCGCAAGCTTACCTGGAACAGCTGATGCAGGCTGCGCCGAAGAGCACGTCCGAGCAGGTGAAAGCGTTTTACTCGGAGCATCCGGAGCTGTTCCAGGATCGGCGCGTGTATCGCTTCAAGGAAATGGTGATCGCCGCACCGGCCGACTTCCAGCCCCAGGTCCGCGCCGAGGTGGGGCGCCTCGACAAGCAGTCTGACAAGAGCAAGACCATGGCCCGCCTGGCCAACTGGCTGCAGTCGCAGAACATCAAGTTCCAGACCAGCCTCACCACCCAGGCCGCCGAGCAGTTGCCCATGGAACTGGTCGGGAGAATACATCAGATGAAGGACGGCGACCTTCTCATCATGCCGCGCGGCAACGCTATCCTAGTGTCCCAGCTAGACAAGTCGCGGAGCGCCCCGCTCACCGAGCAGCAGGCGGGCCCGTACATTGAGCAGATGCTGCAGCACCGCAAGCGCTTGGACCTTTCCAGCGAAGCGATGAAGCGCCTGCGCGCGAGCGCGAAGCTCGAATACATCGGGGACTTCGCGAAGAAAGCGGGGAGCGCTGAGCAGACACCAGCAGAACTGGTAACCCAACCGAGCTCTACGGCGCAGCCGTCAACGGCGCAACCTCAGCAAGCGGAAGGCGAGAAGTCGACTGGCGCCGAAAGCAAGGGTTACACGGAGAAGGGCGCCCAGCGGGCGAAGTGATCTGCCGCACGGCCATCGGTGATCGATCGGTTGATGCCCGGCGCATAGCCGCCCGACGCTGCGCACAGTGTCTCGCCTCTGGATCGACCACGCCCGTGGCCGGAGCCTGGTTCAACGCGGTGAGCTGGCAGTCGATCCCAAAGCGCTACGTTTCCGAGCGAGGAACTGCGTGTCGCTGCGCAGCATCACTGGATATGCAACCCAATGTCACATTCGAGATCGCAGAATATCAATGACTTCTAAATCCGTTTGACGTGTATCGCGCTATGCCGTTAGAGTTAGAGTCCCGATGCGAACCCAATGGAGACCTTATGGACGCGCTGCATGAGGCCATCAAAAAAATTCACGCCCGACCAGAAGATGCCAGCTCCTGCACGTTACGTGAACTGATCGGGTCGCTCGACTCCGGCGAGCGATTCGACCTGAACAAGTTGTATCAACTGAACTATTCCGATTTCTCACTCGCCATGAATATCCTGAAGCAGTGGCGGCTGGACAGCTATTGCTACGAGCGGGGCGCGCTGATGAAGGCCGCGAGCGATCCGTCGGTCAAGTTGGATGTCAGCGCATTGCGTTACGGGCGCTGGGAAGTGCCTGAGCGGGTCTAGGTGTTTACACGCGCGAGCGGCGTGTCGCTTGCGGATGAGTGTGGTTTGAGGCTGGGCGAAGATGATTTTCAAAAAAAACTAGAGCCCATGCAGTTGATTGGACGCGTTACATCACAACGCCACCGGTGCACGACGATCGCATGAGAGCAAAGTTCGCGCATCGCTCGTCGGCGGAAAGCCCCGCCGCTATTGGCGTTACGGGGAATCGGGGCAAGCGGCTTATGCACATGAGTTCATGTAACGCATGAAGAATGCGACGAAAATTCTTGCGTTTTCGTGACCATGAACTAACAAGCTGATTCCCGGAAGAAAAGCCGACCTGACTC
>JBGQKF010000413.1:0-4389 GCA_041499435.1 Gammaproteobacteria bacterium | reverse complement strand
CGTGCAGATCACGATGGCGGAAAATTTCGGCGTCCAGGGGCGCGGCGCCTTCTTCGAGCAGACCGGCACCGTGCGCGATGTGATCCAGAATCACTTGTTCCAGGTGCTCGCCAACCTGGCGATGGAACCGCCGGTGCGCCCCGACAGCGAATCGATCCGCGACGAGAAGGTCAAGGTGTTGAAAGCCATCGCCACGCTGGATGAAGCCAGCCTGGTTCGCGGACAATTCCGCGGTTATCGCAAGGAGCCCGGGGTAGCCGCTGACTTGAAGGTGGAGATCTTCGCTGTATTGCGGCTCAAGGTCAATTCCTGGCGTTGGTATGGTGTTCCGTTCTACATCCGCGCCGGCAAAGCTCTGCCGGTGACCTGCACCGAAGTGGTTGTGCGTTTACGGCAGCCGCCAAGAGTATTCGCGACCAGCTCGCAGCCCCGCAACCACTTTCGCCTGCGCGTCAATCCCGATGTGACGATGGCATTGGGCGCAACGGTGATGGACGCGGAAGAAAAGAATGTCGGGCAGCCGGTCGAATTGGTCGCCAGCCACCACCCGAGCGCCGAGGAAATGGATGCGTACGAACGCGTGCTTGGCGATGCCATCGAGGGCGACGCCACGCTGTTCGCGCGCGAGGACTATGTGGAAGAGGCATGGCGCATCGTCGATCCGGTGCTGAAAGCGAATACGCCGGTACACGAATACGAACCCGGTACGTGGGGACCCGATGAAGTGGGTAGCAAGGTTACGCCGATCGGAGGCTGGCAGAACCCGACCGTGACCAGCTGACCGGCGGCAATCGCGGTATCGAGCTATGCAACCCGAAATTGTGATCGACACGCCATCAGCGCTGGCGCGCATCTTTGCAGAGCGCTTCGCAGCGCAGGCGCATACAGCGATGGCCGCGCGCGGGCGGTTCTCATGCGCCCTGCCCGGCGGCTCGGTTGCCGAGACCTTTTTCCCTGTGCTCGCCCAAGCCGCGGTGATGTGGGACCGCGTCGACTTCTTCTGGGGCGATGAGCGAGCGGTCGCAGGCGACGATGCCGACTCGAACTATGGGCTCGCCAAAGCCCTGCTGCTCGATCCGGTGCGTGCGAATCCCAGGCGAGTGCATCGTATGGCCGGAGAGCGGCTGGATGTCGATGCAGCCGCGCGCGCCTATGAAGAACAAATGATGGCAGTACTCGGGGATCCTCCGCGCATCGATATCATCGTGCTGGGCGTTGGCCCCGAAGGTCACGTGTGCTCGTTGTTTCCGGGTCATCCGCTGCTGCGCGAGCGCGTGCGCCGAGTCGCGGCAATCGTCGATTCGCCCAAGCCGCCGCCACGTCGCATCACGCTCACGATGCCTGCGCTGGAGCTGGCCGGGATCGTCTGCGTAGCGGCGTTCGGCGATGCCAAGGCCGGGGTCATCCGCGAAGCGCTCGAGGAGACCGCATCGGCGCTGCCCGTCGCGCTTGCCATTCGAACGGCGCAACGTGCCATCGTCCTCATCGACTCACCCGCTGCGGGTTTGCTGCGCAAGGCTGCGAACCCATGATAGATCTCACCAGGACCGCGGCGACGCATGAGGGCATACGGCTGCGCGAAGAGGCGCAAGGCACCGCCGCCTGGAAGCGCTGGGGTCCCTACTTGAGCGAGCGCGCATGGGGTACCGTGCGCGAGGACTACAGCCCGGGCGGCACCGCCTGGGAATATTTTCCGCACGACCATGCGCGGCTGCGCGCATATCGGTGGAACGAGGATGGGCTCGCCGGCATCAGCGACGCCCATCAGCATCTGTGCTTCGCGCTCGCGCTGTGGAACGGCAACGACGCGATCCTGAAGGAGCGCGCATTCGGGCTGACCAACAGCCAGGGCAATCACGGCGAGGACGTCAAGGAGTATTACTTTTACCTCGATTCGACGCCGACGCACTCGTACATGAAGTACCTGTACCGCTACCCGCACGCCGCCTTCCCGTATCAGCAGCTGATCGACGAGAACCGCGTGCGCGGGAAGCACCAAGACGAGTATGAGCTGATCGATACCGGTGTGTTCGACGACAACCGTTATTTCGATGTCTTCGTCGAGTACGCCAAGGCAGCCCCTGATGACATCCTGATCGAAATCACCGCCTTCAATCGCGGCCCCGAGCCGGCGTCGCTCGAGCTGCTGCCCACGATCTGGTTTCGCAATCGCTGGTCTTGGTACCTTGCCCAGCCAAAACCGCGCTTGCGCGCGCGGACGACCGGCGCGGGCTGGGTAGCTATCGATGCGCAGGATGTGGATGGTGAGCAGCGGGTGCTCTACGCACAGGGCGCGCCGGAGCTGTTGTTCACGGAGAACGAGACCAATAACGAACGTGTATTCGGTTGTGCAAGCCCTAGCCCGTTCGTCAAAGACGCCTTCCACGAGTATGTGGTGCACGGACACGCTGAAGTGGTGAACCGCGCGCTCACCGGGACTAAGGCAGCGGTGCGCTATCGCTCGCAGATCGCTGCCGGCGCCAGCGCGCTCGTGCGGCTGCGCCTTACGCCGGCGCAACCGGGGGTTGGCGCTGATCCGTTCGGTCCGGACTTCGATCGCATCCTGTTCACGCGCAAGCGGGAAGCTGACGAGTTCTATGCCTCCGTGCTCCCGCCCGCGCTCGCAGCAGACGGCAAGAATATAGCGCGTCAAGCCTTTGCCGGTCTGCTGTGGTCCAAGCAGTACTACCACTACGAGGTCAAAGAGTGGCTCGACGGCGACCCGAACCAACCGCCGCCTCCTGGCGATCGTCTACAGGGTCGCAACCGGCGCTGGAAGCATCTGCACAACGCCGACATCCTGTCGATGCCCGATAAATGGGAATTTCCCTGGTACGCGTCGTGGGACCTGGCGTTCCACTGCGTCGCGCTGGCCACTGTGGATTCGGCCTTCGCCAAGGAGCAGCTGCGCTTGCTGCTGCGCGAGTGGTACATGCATCCGAACGGCCAGATTCCCGCATACGAGTGGGCGTTCGATGACGTCAACCCGCCGGTACACGCCTGGGCCGCGCTGCGGGTCTACCAGATCGAGGCTCTGCGGCGCGGCAAGGGCGATCGCGTTTTCTTGAAGAGCGTGTTCCACAAGCTGCTGCTCAACTTCAACTGGTGGGTGAACCGCAAGGACATCGAAGGCGACAACGTGTTCGAGGGCGGCTTCCTCGGCCTGGATAACATCGGCATCTTCGACCGCAACGCCAACTTTCCGCCCGGTTACGTGCTCGGCCAGTCCGACGGCACCAGCTGGATGGCGATGTACTGCATCAACATGTTGGCGATCGCGCTCGAGCTCGCAGCCGAAGATGGCGTGTACGAAGACATAGCGGTCAAGTTCTGGGAGCACTTCTTGTTCATTGCCGATGCCGTCTATCACCGGGGCGATGCGGGCGTCAGCCTGTGGGACGATGAGGACGGGTTCTTCTACGACGTGTTACGCGTGCCCTCGGGCGAACAGTACCCGATCAAAGTACGCTCGCTCGTCGGTCTGATTCCGCTGATGGCCACGGCGGCGGTGAACTTCCACGTGTTCGAGCGTTTTCCCAGTTTCAAAGAGCGCCTGGACTGGGTGCTGACCAATCGACCCGAGATGGCGAGCAGTCTCACCATCATGCACGACAAGCGATCCGATCGCGCCCTGCTCTCCGTGGTCAAGCCGGATCAATTACAGCGCGTGCTGCGCATCATGCTCGATGAGGAAGAGTTCCTGTCTCCTTACGGCATCCGCTCGGTTTCGCGCAGACACAAGGCGCAGCCACACACGGTGCAGCTCGACGGCGTGCGCTACACGATGGCATACGAGCCGGGCGAGTCGAGCTCCGAGATCTTCGGCGGCAACTCGAACTGGCGCGGCCCGGTGTGGATTCCGGTGAACTACCTGCTGATCGAAGCGCTGCAGCGCTTCGCCTACTACTTCGGCGATGACTACAAGGTCGAATGTCCGACTGGGTCCGGGCAGATGATGACATTGGACGAGGTTACCGTGGAGCTATCGCGGCGCCTGGTTGCGATCTATTTGCAAGACACCGCTGGCCACCGGGCGGTGTTCGGCGACAGCCAGAGGCTGCAGAGCGATCCGCTGTGGCGCGACTATCTGCCGTTCCACGAGTACTTCCATGGCGACAGCGGTGCGGGCTTGGGTGCGAGCCATCAAACCGGCTGGACCGCCCTGCTCGGCAAGCTGCTGCAACAGTCGGGGACTCGCTTCAGGGCCGCCGCTCGCACCGTGACATAGGAGCTTCGCAAATGGCACAGTTGATTCTTAAGGCTGAGTCGATCGCGGTCGCTATCGTCGCCTGCATGATATTCGACAGCGCGCACAGCGCGTCGCCTGAGCAGATCCAACGCGGCGAATACCTGGCGCGTGCCGGCGATTGCGTCTCCTGTCACACGGCG
>JBGQKF010000412.1:0-4389 GCA_041499435.1 Gammaproteobacteria bacterium | reverse complement strand
CTTTCGGCTCGCCGGGAAAGCGCGTCATGTAGTTCTCGCGCGCAGTGCGTTCGATCTGAGCGCGGTTGTCTTCCAGCCAGGCCTTGGCCTCCTCCAGCGCATTGCCCTTGTAGCGATAACCTCCGCAGCGGGCGTTGAAGTCCGCGACCAGCGCGTTGAACTGCTCGACTTCCTCACGCTCGTAGCGGTTCAGCAGTGGCCGGACGGCATCGACGCGAATCAGCTGCGCCAGGCAGTAGCGCACCTGCGCATCCGAAAACAGGTTTCCCTTGCCTGGGGGCGGAAGGGCCTCGTCCTCGGTAAGTGGCATCGGCGCAGCCTGGATCGGGCGCGAAGCGGCCCCGGGCGGCCCCGGCTCCTCAGCGTCCGCGCGCGCACCAACGCATGCGGCAACAATACAGAGCGTAATGATGGAGAACGATCTCATATTCACTGTCGGCGAATGCCTACGTTTGGGTGTGGTGTCGGATACGAAGCGACGCCCCTACATCCCGACGTCAAGGATACCAGCGATTGAGGGGCGCAGAATTTGCAAGCCACCGTAACGCTGCCCTAGTGTCCTGTCCCGATATCAGACTATGCCGCGACGGCGTGGGCGTCAACGATGGCGGCCCGTGCAGATGACCGGCGGCATGTCGGTCGCATGCGCAGCCTGCGCGTTTGGGCCGGCTCGCCCTGGGCCATTCATCCGGTTACACTTCTGTCTGCCTTCTCCTTTGACCGCCTGGCGATGGTCGCTGGGCTCATCAAACCTGCAATCTCGATGGATAGATACAAGTACTATTGGGAAGATTTCAAAGTGGGCGATACCGCTCCCATCGGCGAGCGGCGGCTCGATGCCGCGGAGATCGTCGCCTTCGCCAAAGCTTACGATCCGCAGCCGTTTCATATCGACGAAGAGGCGGCGCGGCAATCGATGTACGGCGGACTCATCGCGAGCGGGTGGCATACCGTGGCGCTGGTGATGCGCATGATGGTGGATTCCTATCTCAATCAATCCGCGAGCCTCGGTTCGCCCGGGGTGGAGGACGTGCGCTGGTTGAAGCCGGTGCGGCCCGGCGATACGATCCGCGCGACGCGTATGGTGGTCGAGACGCGCGCATCGGCAAGCCGGCCCGACATGGGCATCGTGAAGAGCCGATGGGAAGTGTTCAACCAGAACGATGAATTGGTGATGACTATGGAAGGATACGGGATGTTCGCGCGACGCAATCCAGGGAAGGCGCCATAGGATGCTGGTCCGCCTCAATCACAAAGTGCATGTGCTGTTCCGGCGTCAGGATGTCGACATGGTGAAGCTGGAAGGCAAGGTCGCCGTGGTGCTCGATGTTCTGTTCGCGACGTCCACCATGGTTACGGCGCTGGGACATGGCGCTTCGCGTCTGATTCCGACGCTGAACGAGGAGGACGCACGGCAGGTAGCGCATGGGCTCAACCCCGGGTCGTTCGTGCTGTCGGGTGAATTGTTCGCAGAGCTGATCGAGGGGTTCGCTTCACCGATGCCGCTGGCGCTGGTCGAACACGGTGTGAAGGACAAGACCGTGGTCTATGCCACGACCAACGGCACAGTTGCCCTCAAGGAAGCTTCAGCCGCCGAGCACGTATTCGCAGGCGCGTTGCTGAATGCACCGGTCGTGGTCGAGCACATCGCGCAGAGGCACGCCGACTCGACCATCGTGATCGTGTGCTCTGGCTCGATGGGCAATCCCAACCTCGAAGATATGTACGGAGCCGGGTACTTCGTCGACTTGATCGCACGCGTCATGGGCGAGAAGCGCGATTTCTCCGATGCCGCGGTGGCCGCGCGCGCCGTATTCCACAGCGAGGCCGCGCGCAGTGCTCTCCTGCGCTCACGCGTCGGCCAGCTCATGCAGGAGCGTGGGCACACGCACGAAGTGGAGTACGCTGCGCGACTCGGGGCGCTGAATGTGGTGCCGAAGCTGATCGATGGGGTGTTGAGGCCGGTTTGAGAAAGGTGAAGAGAAACCTAAAAGAAAACGCAAAAGGCGCAAAGGAACGCAAAGTACGCAAAGGAAGGACAGGATCAGGCGTGTGAGATTGTGCAGTCCTGAGCACCCATCCAACTCGTCACCGTTCCCTTTGAAAGGAACTTCTTTTCGATTTGTCGTTTAGAGAGTGGCGAACATGGACATCAATAGATACCTGCCCAAAGATCTGTTCAAAGGCAAGACCGCATTTATCACCGGTGGCGGCAGCGGCATCAACCTTGGCGTAGGCAGGGCATTCGCCGCCCTCGGTGCGAACATCGGCATCTGTGGGCGCACGCGCGAGAAGCTCGACGCCGCGGCTGGCCAATTGCAGGCCTTGGGCGCGAAGGTCACGGCGCAAGTGGCCGACGTGCGCGATTATCCGGCGCTGCAGGCCGCGCTGGAGACGTGCAAGAGCACGCTCGGCCCGATCGATGTGCTGGTGTGCGGCGCTGCGGGCAATTTCCCGATCCCCGCGGAGAAGCTCTCCCCCAACGGCTTCAAATCGGTGATCGACATCGACCTGCTGGGCTCGTTCAACGCGTGCCGCGCGTCCTTCGAGCAGCTCACCGCCACACGCGGGTCGATCATTTTCATCTCCGCGGGCATGTCGTATGTTCCCTACCCTTATCAGGTGCACGTCGGCGCGGCCAAAGCCGGCATCGACAATATGATGCGCAATCTTGCTTTGGAGTGGGGTAAGTACGGGATTCGCTGCAACAGCATCGTGCCCGGTCCGATCGCGGGCACCGAAGGGATGCGCCGACTGGGCGGCGACGGGCACGCATGGGCCGGGTCCACGGCCGTCCCGCTCGGACGCTTCGGCGAGGTGGAGGACATCGCCCACGCGGCCGCGTTCCTGGCCTCGCCGTTGGCGTCGTTCGTGACTGGCACCGTCCTGGTGGTAGACGGCGGGCAGAACCTCGCAGGCTCGAGCTCGTTCGCCGCGGCGATCGAGGCAATGCAGGCGCAGCCTTGACGGCGTGATTCGTGATTCGAATGTACCGTGTACCCACGATTCACGATGTACGAGTCACCAGTCACGATTCACGAATCACGAATCATCAATCACTGACTTACATCATGACAATGCTCACTCACGCCTACGCGGATCTTCCAAACGGCATGCGTCTGCACTACGTCGAGGCAGGCAGCGGGCCGTTGATGCTCTTCGTGCACGGCTTTCCCGAATTCTGGTACGCATGGAAGGAGCTGCTCGCGGAATTTTCGCGTGATCATCGCGCGGTTGCTCTCGATACGCGCGGCTACAATCTGTCGTCGAAGCCAGCGGAAGTCGCCGACTATCGCGCCAAACACCTGGTCGAGGACCTGCGGCTCATGGTCGAGCATCTGGGTGGCAAGCCGTGCGTGATCGTCGCACACGACTGGGGCGGTGCGCTGGTGTGGGGCTTTGCCGCCGTGCATCCCGAGTACGTGAGCAAGCTCGTCATCATCAACGCTCCGCATCCGGTGGTCTTCGCGCGCGAGCTGCGCACCAATCCCGCACAGCAGAAGGCGAGCGCCTACATGAATTTTTTCCGCACCGACAAGGCCGAGCGCGTGCTCTCGGAAGATGGCTATCGCCGGCTGCTCGCTATGACAGTCGAGAGCTGGACGGGAGCGCGCGGTGTGAATGAAGAGGAGCGCGCCGCGTACCTGGCGGCGTGGTCGCAGCCGGGCGCGCTGACTGGCGGCTTGAACTACTATCGCGCTTCACTGCTGTATCCCGCGGAAGACCAGGTGCAAGCGGAAAAGCTCGCCGAGCTCGAAGCGCGCATGCTGCGGGTCGAAGTCCCGACACTGGTGATCTGGGGAGAGCGCGATCAAGCGTTGCTGCCGGGTAATCTGGACGGGCTGGAAGCTCATGTGCCAACCCTTACCGTTCATCGCATCGCCGAAGGCTCGCATTGGGTCGTTCACGAGCAGCCTGAACGCGTGAACCGACTGATCCGCGATTTTCTGTAGCGCTCCGCCGCGACTACCGATGCACGGTGTCGAGGAGGCGATCAGCGATCGCCTTTGGATCCGGTGTGATCGTGATTGGCGTGAAGCGCTGCTTACCCTCGGGCAATGGCGGATCTTCTTCGATTGCGAGCGGCGGCAATGGCTTGACCGGGCTCACCTCGGGCGCAGCGCTCGGCGCTAACTGCACAGCGACTTGATAGCGCGGATCATTCGGGACATTCGATAAGTGAACGACACCGGCTTCGTCGACGAACGAGTAGATCTGCTCAGCGCTTACGGTGATGGCCGGCATCATTGTGAGAGCGCCGGCAATCGCCACCATGAAACGATTCAAGTGAACGACAGGATTATTCTGCATCGCATTCCCCGAGCTCTTAGGATCATGTTGGACGACCACGACGGCTGCTCTTGCGGCGCTGACGCGATTCTGCCGTAT
>JBGQKF010000411.1:0-4392 GCA_041499435.1 Gammaproteobacteria bacterium | reverse complement strand
TGATCTATTCACGGCGGGAGCTGTACGATCAGCAAAGCGGCGAGCTGGTGTGCTCGCTCACCTCGACTTCATTCTGTCGCGGCGAAGGCGGGTTCGGGGGTCCCACCGGGCCGACGCGTGTGCCGCATGAGCTGCCGTCCCGCGCGCCCGATACATCCTGCGATCTGCGCACGCTGCCGCAGGCGGCACTGATCTACAGGTTGAGCGGTGACTACAATCCGCTGCACGCGGAGCCGTCTGTGGCCGCCTCGGTCGGCTTCAGGCAACCCATCCTGCATGGGCTGTGTACCTACGGTGTGGCCGGCCATGCCATCCTCAAGACGCTGTGTGGTTACGATCCTGCGCGGCTGCGCCGTCTGGATGTGCGCTTCTCGGCGCCGGTGTATCCGGGCGAGACGATCAGCACTGAGATTTGGAGCGAGGGGCCAGGGCGCGCGAGCTTTCGCGCGCGTGTGCTCGAGCGCGACATCGTGGTGTTGAACAACGGGGTGGTGGAATACGCGGTTTGAGCCTCATCCCACCATAGCGCTTGGACGTGTATGAGAACAAGTGACCTTACGCTTCGCGCGCCCCCATCCTAGCCTTCCCCCGCGGACGGGGGAAGGAACAGACAACTTGCTCCCTCCCCTGCGGGGGCGGGGGAGGGTGGGGGAGGGGGTAAGCAGACGCGCACACGAACTAGCAAAGGGACATCCCATGGGACAACTGGACGGCAAAGTAGCGATCGTGACCGGCTCTGGCCGCGGCATCGGACAGCAGATCGCGCTGCGACTGGCGCGCGACGGGGCGGCCGTGGTGATCAACGATCTCGATGACGGGCCTGCGCAGGAAACGCGCGCGATGATCGAGTCGGGCGGCGGACATGCAGTCGCCTGCAACGGCGATGTCGCGGGGCCCGACTTCGGCGATCGTATCGTGCAGACGGCGGTGGACAGCTTCGGCGATTGCCATATTCTGGTGAACAACGCCGGCTACACCTGGGACAGTGTGATCCAGAAGATGACCGACGAGCAGTGGTACGCGATCCTCGACGTGCATCTCACCGCGCCGTTTCGCATCCTGCGCGCGTTCGTGAATCATCTGCGCCCAGCGGTGGAGGCTGAGCGCAGCGCGGGACAGCGCGTGGTGCGAAAAGTCGTGAACATCTCTTCGACCTCCGGCGTGAACGGCAACCCCGGCCAGGTCAACTATTCATCGGCCAAGGCCGGCATCATGGGCCTCACCAAGACGCTTGCGAAGGAATGGGGGCGGTACAACGTCACCGTCAATGCGGTGGCCTTCGGCTATATTCAGACGCGATTGACGCAGCCGCTGCAGCCGGGCGAAGCGGGAACCATCGATGTGCAGGGGCACACCGTGCGCATCGGCGTGCAGAGCGAGCGGCTCGCCGCGATGAATCAAATGATCCCGCTCGGACGCGGCGGTACGCCGGCCGAGGCGGCTGGTGCCGTGTATCTGTTCTGCAGCCCGGACAGCGATTACGTGAGTGGGCAGACGCTGGTGGTGAACGGCGGCATGTAGGTATGAGCAGATCTTGAGCACTGACGAGATCAAAACCTACAAGCCTGATCCACACGCGTATCAAATGGCCGTCGATGCATTTCGGCTGAGGCGGGAGCAGATCGCGTTTGCAGCCTTCGGCGGCTGGGATGTCGCAGGCGCCAAGTGGTTCGGCTACCGCACGGTCTGGGTCAATCGTCTTCATGTACCAGTGGAAGAGCTCGGCGTGACGCCCGACGCGACCGGATCGACCTTGAGGGACGTCGTGGATTTCGTCAAGGCGTGATCAGGCGGCCCAGCGCAGCTGGACGGCATTTGCGCAGTACAATTGAGATGTGAGCTTCGACTGCGCCGCGCAAGACGAAAGGCTCTCTAGCAATACGTTCATTCTATCGGCAGCCACAGGCTGCATTACCTGGAGGAGCATCGCGATGATCCACGTCGTTGCCATCATCACCACGAAGCCAGGCGAGCGCGAGGCAGTGCTCGCGGCGGTCCGCGCCAATCTTCCGGCCGTACGCGCGGAAAAAGGCTGCATCGAATACGGCCCCGCGGTCGATGCGGATGGCATCGGCAGCTTTCAGACTAAAGCGGGACCAGACACGATTTTCATCATCGAGAAGTGGCAGGACGCCGAAGCGTTGAAGGCGCACGCCGCTGCGCCGCACATGGCCGCGTACGCCGCGAAAGTGAAGGACTTGGTTGCCGGCCGCGTGATCCACGTGCTGTCGCCCGCGTGATGTCGTTCATAGCATGACGCTCGCCTCTCAGCCCCTCACGCTCGGCATGTTCGTCATGCCGGTCCATGATCCAGCCAAGCCTCTGGCGCAGTGCTTCGACGAAGATCTGGAGCTGGCCTGCAAATGCGAGGCCCTCGGCTTCGCCGATTTCTGGGTCGGCGAGCATCACTCCTCGGCCTACGAGAACATCGTCATGCCGGAGATTTTTCTCGGCAAGGTGCTCGGCCTGACCGAATCGATCCGCATCGGCGCTGCGCCGGTTTGCCTGCAGTACCACCATCCGGCTCATGTCGCGGGCCGGCTCGCGTTTCTCGATCATCTATCGCATGGGCGGCTGAACGTCTGCTTCGGCCCCGGGGCCGTCGCGACCGACCTGGAGCTCTTTGGTATCGATCCCAAGGATACCGGTGCGCGGGTCGCCGAGGCGATCGACATGATTCTGAAGATCTGGAGCTCGGATCCGCCCTACGACATCGAGGGGAAGTTCTGGAACGTGACGTTACGCGAAACCGTGGACCGGGAACTGAGGATCGGCACCTTGCACAAGCCGTTGCAGCGGCCGCACCCGCCGATCTACGTGCCGAGCATCAGCCGCGCTTCTGCCGGCCTCCAGGCCGCGGCAGCCAGAGGCTTTCGCTTCGTCAGCCATCACATGGTTCATCCCGATGTGCTGGCTGACCAATGGCAGAGCTACGCGCAAGGCGCAGCATCGGGCGGCCGGACCGCGACACCAGCCGACTGGTGCGTCTCGCGCAACATCTTCGTTGCCGATACCGCGCGTGAAGCAAAGCAGCTCGCGAAGCAGAACTCGCTGGGCAGATGCATCCAGTACATCCTCGAGTTGACACGTCGCACGGCGCCCACTGGTATCAGCGTATGGAAGCGCAATGCGCAGATGACCGATGCGCAATGCACTCTGGACTACTTCATGGACGAAGTGGTCATCGCCGGCGATCCGGGCTCGGTCACCTCGCAATTGCTCGCGCTGCGCGAGCGCATCGGAGCGTTCGGCACGCTGGTGCTGGTCGCTCACGACTGGGACGATCGCCGCCGCTGGCTGCGCAGCCTCGAGTTGTTCAGCAAAGAGGTGGTGCCCGCATACAATCGAGCGATCGGGCATTGAGGTTGGGAAGCGGCCGCGGCTGCCATCGCGAGTTGCCCAGCAGTGCCGCGAGGTAGAATCCTGGCATGAGCCTCGACATCCGCTGGCTGGCCCCGGCCGCAATCATCGTAGCCGCTTCGCCGCAGTGTCTGGCCGCGAAGTATATGACTCTGGAGCAGGCGCAGGCGCTGATCTTTGCGCAGGCGCAGGAGTTCGTTCCCGCACCGATCACGCTGGCGCGCGAGCAGATCGAGCGCATCGAGCGCGAATCCGGTGTGAAGGTGCGTGTGCCCCAGCAAAGCGTTTGGCAGGCGCGTGCCGGTGGCAAACTGCTCGGCTGGTTCATCGTCGACCAGGTGATCGGGAAGCACGAGCTCATCACCTACGCCGTCGGCATCAACCTCGATGGCAGCGTGCGGCAGTTTCAAGTGATCGAATACCGCGAGGCGTACGGCTACCAGGTCCGCGAGCTGAAATGGCGCGATCAGTTCGTGGGCAAAACGCTCGCCGACCCGCTCAAGGTCGGGACCGACATCGTGAACATCAGCGGCGGGACGCTGTCCAGTCAGCATGTCACCGATGGAATCAAGCGAGTCCTCGCCTTCCACCAGGTCGTCCTGCGCTGAGCTGCGCCGGGCGCGCCCGGCAATGGGAACGTTGCTGCAGATCGCGGCGAGCGGACCCGATCGCGATGCAGTGGCGCGAGCGGTGGAAGAGGCGCTCGTCGCAGTGGAGCGAGTCGACCGGCTCATGAGCTTCCACGCCGAGGACAGCGAGCTCACCCACCTCAATCGCCATGCAAGCTGCCGGCCCCAGGCTGTAGACCCGTGGACCTATGCGGTGCTGCGTCGGGCGGTCCAGGTCGCGGCGCTCAGCGATGGGCTGTTCGACGTCACCGTCGCCCCCCTTCTAGTTGAACATGGCCTGCTGCCACGACGCAGTGGTCCGATGCCGGAAGCGGGCGACTGGCGCGATCTGATGTTGCTGCCCGAGGGTCGGATTTTTTTCCAGCGGCCGCTGCTCGTGGACCTCGGCGGCATCGCGAAGGGC
>JBGQKF010000410.1:0-4419 GCA_041499435.1 Gammaproteobacteria bacterium | reverse complement strand
GTACACGCCCGGCTCGGCCTACGGGTTGCTTCATCACGCATTCGGAGAGGTGAATGGGCGGCGCGGGATCTGGGGCCATGCCATCGGCGGCATGGGCGCCATTACGCAAGCGATGGCGAAAGAGGCGCGTGCGCATGGCGCCGCGCTCAGGGTTGACGCCCCGGTCGCGAGCGTACGCGTGCACAGTGGATGCGCCACCGGTCTGGTGCTGACCGATGGAACTGAGGTCGCGGCACGCTGCGTGATCGCGAACGTGAATCCGAAGCTGCTCTACCTCGACCTGGTCGACAGCGAAGAGCTGGAGCCGGAGTTTCTCGCGCGGATCAGAAAGTGGCGCTGCGCCTCGGCGACGTTTCGCATGAACGTCGCGCTGTCCGAGCTGCCCGACTTTTCCTGCTTGCCGGGCACTCAGGCGCAGCCGCATCATGCATCCGGGATCATCTTCGCGCCTTCGCTCGACTACATGGACCGTGCGTTCACTGATGCAAGACGGCAGGGCTGGGCCTCAGAGCCGATCGTGGAGATGCTGATCCCGAGCGCGGTCGACGACACCCTCGCGCCCAAGGGCGCGCATGTAGCGAGCTTGTTCTGCCAGCATTTCAACCCGCAGCTGCCGGATGGCAAGACCTGGGACGATGAGAAGGAGCGGGCCGCCGATCTCGTCGTCGATACGGTCAACCATTACGCTCCGAATTTCCGCGGCAGCATCCTTGGACGGATGATCCTCTCGCCGCTGGATCTGGAGCGGCAGTTCGGTCTGATCGGCGGCGACATCTTCCACGGTGCGCTGACTCTCGACCAGCTGTACAGTGCGCGGCCCGTACTCGGCTATGCGGACTACAGGAGCCCGCTACGTGGCTTATACCTGTGCGGGTCGGGAACGCATCCGGGCGGCGGAGTGACCGGCTTGCCCGGCCACAACGCCGCACGCGAAGTGCTGCGCGATTTCAAGCGGCGTCACGCGTGATCGCCGGACGCCCGCTGCACGTTGGCGCAAGTCACGGCACTTTCTAATGCGGGAATGAATCGAACGTCGAGATCCGGCTGCGGTTGCTCGTCGCAACAATCTCCGACGGGCCTAGCACCGTGCGGTTCTGTTGTGCAGCGTGTACCCTCACGTTTCAAGGGAGCATTCACGTATGGTTGACGAGGCGCTGGCGGCGTTACTGATCGAACTGTTCCGCGTGATCCATTCGATTTCGGGATACCCGATGCCGGCGATTCTTCCGGAGGTGCACGCGGTCCCGCTGCAGGAGCTGCAGGCGCGCGTATGTTCCTGGGCCTGCCCGGTGAAGGCCTATTACCTCAAAGGCGAGGGTATCTTCATCGAGCAGTCGCTCGACTTTCGCCGCGATCCCAGGGCGCGTGCGATTTTGCTGCACGAGCTGGTGCATCATTTGCAGAATCTGAGCGCGCGATTCGACTCGCTGCCAAGCTGTGAGGCATGGTACGCGCGCGAGCACGAGGCCTACGTAATTCAGAATGAATATCTGCGCGTGGAAGGCGAGGCCGTCAGGCAGTACATGGCCGGCTTCGCGCGCCGCTGCGACTGACGCCAGACTGGAGGCTCGCGCTTTTTAGATCAACCGACGTGTTGCGCCAGGAACTGCAAGGTTCTGGTGCGAGCCAGGTCTGCGCTCGCGCGATCATATGAGCCGCGCTGATCGCAGTTGAATCCGTGCCCGGCTGGGTAGAAGTAATGGGTCTGATCCTGGTGCGCTCCGGCGAATTCCTGCGCTTTTTCCAAAGGAATGGATTGATCCTTCTCGCCCCAATGGAACAGCACCGGGCATTTCGGCTTCAGGGCGATCAGCCCCGGAACGCCGCCGCCGTAGTAGGGCACCGCGCAGGCGAGCCCATCGAGCGTGCACGCGGCCTTCCAGGCCGCGGTACCGCCCCAGCAGTACCCGGTGATCCCGACCTTGCCCGCAGACGCGATGTTCTGTATCGCGGCCGCTACATCCTTCATCGTGTCGTCGAGATTGATCTTCTGAATGAAACCGATCCCCCTCTGAATCTCTTCCTGCGAATAGCCTGCTTCATAGTTGGGCTGAACGCGGTCGAACAACGCAGGGGCAATCACAAGATAGCCGTTGGCCGCATAGCCGTCCGCGACGGCGCGGATGTGGCTGTTCACGCCGAAGATCTCCATCGCCACCACCAAGCCGCCCTTCGCTGCAATGGCCGGCTCGGCCAGGTATGCGGATAGTCTGTGGCCGTCGGAGGCGGTTAACTGAACGGTCTTTCCCATGGTCGGCTCCCTTCGTGTGGGTAACGCTTCGAAAAACAAAGCCTCGATAAGACGCTGCCAGCGCAGGCCGTCACGGCGAGGCGAGAGCGGCCATGGCGCAAGCATTGCATAAGATTATCAGAGGCGAAGAGGCGTGGTTGGTGTCCGGGGAGGCTGCCGTTTACCCTGAGCTCCAGGCGCGCCATTGCCCCTCTGCCGGTTGACTCGCAGCGCTGAACGCGCTATCTCTCGTCGCGTGAATCTGTAGAATCACGGCATGAACGACGACGATCTGAGCTATCTACCGGCGGCCGAGCTGGCGCCTTTGATCCAGCGCCGCGAGGTTTCCCCCGTAGAAGTCGTCCGGTCCGCCATTGCACGCATCGAGCGATCGCAGCCGATACTGAACGCGTTCATCACGGTGTGCGGGGAAGAGGCCCTTACCGCAGCGCGCCAAGCCGAGCAGGCGCTCATGCGCGGTGTCCCGCTCGGAGTCCTGCATGGCGTACCGTTCTCGGCGAAAGATCTCATCAAGACGCGCGGGGTGCGCACCACCTACGGTTCGCTGATCTTCGGGGATTACGTTCCGGAAGTCGATGCGATCACGATAACCCGATTGAAGGCCGCCGGCGCCATTCTCATCGGCAAAACTACGACGCCCGAATTCGGACAAAAGGGCCTCACGGAGGCTCCGCTGTTCGGTCGCACGCGCAACGCCTGGAAAGCGGATCGCACCTGCGGCGGTTCCAGCGGCGGCGCTGCAGTGGCGGTTGCGGCCGGTCTCGGCGCGATTGCAGTGGCAAGCGATGGTGGCGGGTCCACTCGCATTCCCGCCGCGTGCAACGCGGTGGTGGGCTTCAAGCAAAGTCTCGGTGTAGTGCCGAACGATTCGGCGCAGGATGCGTTCGGCAACATCTCCTATATCACGCCGATGACGCGAACGGTCATGGACACCGCGCTGATGCTGGATGTCATGGCGGGTCCGCACCCGAGCGATCCTCACTCGATGAACCGACCCCAGCATCATTACGCTGACGCTGCCAGGTCGGAAGGAGACCTGAGCTCGCTGAAGGTCTCATGGCGCCCCTTGCTCGGCAATAAGGCCGTGGCAGCCGAAGTGCTCAGCGCCTGTACGAGCGCGGTCGGTGTTTTCACCGAGCTGGGCGCGGAAGTGTTCGAAGTGCCGGACGACTTCGAGAGTGCCGAGCCGCTCTGGATGATCGTGAATGGTTCCTATCGACTGGCTCAGTACGGTCATCATCTGAAGGATCATCGCCAGCGCATGGACCCGACGCTGGTGGCGCAGTTGGATCGCGCCTCGGGCTATTCAGCTCAGGAATTGTATCAAGCGATCTTCCTGCGGACGCGGCTGTACCGGTTGGTGCAGAGCTGGTTCGAGCGCGCCGATATCGTGGTCACACCGACTTTGTCGCGGACCGCGCTTGCTCTTGACCATGATTTCTTCGCTCCCATCGAGATCGACGGCAGGCCGACCGATACCATGCGGCGGGCGTGGTACCCGTACACCCTTCCGTTCAACATGACCGGCAACCCTGCTGTGAGCATTCCGTGCGGTTGGGACCACGACGGCCTCCCGATCGGGCTGCAGCTGGTCGGGCGGCTGGGCGCAGATGCTGAGCTCCTGCGTGCCGCGGCGCTGTTCGAAAAGGCGCGTCCCTGGGCGCAGCGGCGACCGCCTCTGCCGGAGCTGAGTGCGCAATGAATGCTGGGAAGTCGGACGGGTCGAAAAGAAAAGACCGTTGTCAGCGCATGACCGATCGACGTCGCCTGCTCACTTGAATTCAAGCATTGCGAAGCGACGGTCTATAAACTGCGGGTTATTCCTTGCAACCATGCGGCTTAAGAAGACGCTTCTTAGAGGGAGACCAGAATGAAAGTGCTATCCGCATTGCTTGGCACGCTCGCGCTCGGCCTCGCACTCGCAGCCGGCCCGGCCTACGCGCAGAAAGTGCTGAAGTTCATTCCGCAGGCCGATCTGCGCATTCTCGATCCGATCGCAACCACCGCCTACATCACTCGTAATCATGGCTACATGATCTACGATACGCTGTTCGCGACCGACGCCAAGTTCCAGATTCAGCCGCAGATGGTGGACAAGTGGGAGCTCTCGAAGGACAGGCTCACCTACACCTTCACCTTGCGCGATGGACTCAAGTTCCACGACGGTC
>JBGQKF010000409.1:0-4420 GCA_041499435.1 Gammaproteobacteria bacterium | reverse complement strand
TGCGGCGCTTCACCGCCCCTCAAAGGCCTGGTTCAACCCAGGCCTTTTTGCTGATCCGGCGCTTCTGGTACCTATAGAACTTTACTCCCCACACCGCTACCACCAGAACCACGAGTGCTACATCAAATGCTGTCATGTCGTTTCGTTCTGCCCGCTGCGCTTTCCGATGATGCATGGAGGTTGTCTACCAAAGACGAGGACATCGCGCCTGTTATCGCCAACCTCGCGGCGCGCTCCGGCGCCGCGCTTCACTTCAATCCGGCCTTATACAGTGCCGCCATCATTCGATCCAGGTCGGCCTTGTTCTTGAAAGGGACGTTGTCTCGCATCCAGTTCACGGAACCGCCAGGGTTGATCCGCATGACCTCCGCGGCTTCTGCTCGTGCCGCCTTATCTTGGCCGAGCTCGGCGTACACGCCGGCGAGGCTTGCGTGCGCCGGCAAAAAATCCGGATTGCGGCGAAGCGTCTCTTGGTAAGCCGCAATCGCCTCATCGTACCGGCGCAGCAGGTAGTAGCTATTCCCCAGAAAGTAGGGGCTCCAGGGCGCGTAATTGGGGTCGAGCCGCATGGCCTTCTTGGCAAGCCCGATCGCCTCCTCCGGCCTTCCAGCTAAATTCAATGCTTCCGCTAGATGTGCGTATGCCTCGGAGAAATTCGGATCCAGCGCCACGGCTTTCTCCAGTTCTGCGACGCCGAGATCCTGGTGCTTTTTCCACAGCAGGTTCCACCCGAACGTGAGGCGGGCCTCCGCCGAGGACTCATCCACGGCAACAGCCTTCTTGGCGGCTTCGAGGGCTCGATCCAGTGAACTCGAACCCTCGGTCCAGCCGAATACCCAGTCCTGGTGGTACGTCCATGCCAGTCTGGCATAGGCTTTCGCATAGTTCGGATCCAGCGCGATCGCCTGCTCAAACATTTGGCGCGCCATCGCATTGGTTTCCTTCCGAGTCTGGCTCAGCAGAGAAATGCCGCGCAGCACGAGGTCATAGGCCTCGATGTTGGTTGTCTCCCTGCGCCCCCTAAGGGATTGCTCGCTCGCTGTGAGCTTAGGCGACAGAGCGGTCACGATCTTCTGCGTAATGCCGTCCTGAAGCGCAAAGGTATCCTTGAGCTCCCCGTCGTAGTGCTCGGCCCACAGATGGTACCCGGTCGTGGCATCGATCAACTGGGCCGTAATGCGCACGTGGTTTTCTGACTTCCGAACGCTGCCCTCGAGGACATAACGCACACCCAGCTCGCGGCTCACCTGCTCGGGCTTCACCGCGCGTCCCTTGTAGGTAAACACCGAGTTGCGCGCGATGACGAACAATCCGGAGAGCTTTGACAGGCTGGTGATGACATCCTCCGTCATGCCGTCGCTGAAGTACTCCTGCTTCGGGTCTTCGCTCATGTTGACGAAGGGCAGCACCGCGATGGAGGGTTTGTCGGGTAACTGAAGTGGAACCCCCAGCCCCGCGGCCGTCTTCGTCAGTGTTGTGTGGCGGTAGGAATACGCCCACAGCGCAACCGCACCGGTCACCATCACCAAAATAATCAGCGAAGCCAACAGCGCATTGCGCCAGGTGCGCGACATCGCGGACTTAGTCGGATGCGTCGGGGGCAGAGCACGCTCGTCGAGAGACCGAACGCGATACGCCCGCACCAGCTCAGCGATGTTCTTGACTTCCTGCTCGCCGATAAAGTCGAATCCAACTGCGACGCGGTTCTTCACCTGATCGAACACCGTTCCGGAGATCGTCACGCCGCCGGGCTCGCCGATGCTTTCCAGCCGAGCAGCGATGTTGACGCCATCGCCATAGACCGTGCCGTCCGCTTTCGAGATCACTTCGCCCAGATTCACACCGATGCGAAAGCGCATGCGGCGCTCGTCAGGGAGCGACTCGTTACGTTCGGCAAGCACAGACTGAATATCGAACGCGGCGCGCACCGCCTCTGTCGGACTGTCGAATACGGCGAGCACGCTGTCGCCTGCCATGTCCACAATGCGACCCTCGTGCGCCTCGATGTGCTGGCGGAATACGCCTCGGGACGCCTCGAGTGCAGCGACCGTCGCACGATCATCGACTTGCATGAGGCGCGAGTATCCCGCGACGTCAGCGGCAAGAATCGCCGTGAGCTTTCGGCTGCCTTCGGGGTCGACCATATCTGCACTCGTCTTCACATCCCACGCATCATGACGGTATTGACGCGCAAAGGCTATCGCATCGACGGGCAGGGGATGAGCTACCCGGGCGAGACCGATTCGCATCGCTTTCGTCGCCAGCTCAATTGCAGAAATACCGCACAACAACGTCCTGAAACGGCGCAGGATAGAGGGCGATGGACACCTCGACCTTGCTCCGCGAACTTGGGCTAGAGCGTTACAGCGCGATCTTCGCCGAAAATGACGTTGACCTCGAAGCTCTGTGTTTGCTGACCGAGGCCGACTTAGAGAGACTCGGTGTCTCGCTGGGTCACCGCAGAAAACTGCTCAAAGCGATCGCCGAGCTGAATGGAAGCCTGGCGCCGGCGGCTCAATCGCTCCAGGAGAAGTCTGCCTCCCAAGCATCCCTGCATGCCGAAGCCGAGCGCCGCCAGCTTACTGTCATGTTCTGCGATTTGGTGGGCTCCACCGCGCTGGCCGAGCGGCTCGACCCAGAGCAGTTGCGCGATCTGATGCAGGCCTATCAGCGCGCCTGCCGAGGCGTGGTCGAGAAGTATGACGGCCACGTGGCGCAGTATCTGGGCGACGGCTTGATGGTGTACTTCGGCTGGCCGCAGGCGCACGAGGACGACGCGGTGCGCGCCATCCGCGCTGGGCTGGAAGTCACCGAAGCTGTCGCGAAGCTTACAGCATCGACGCCGCTGCGCGCCCGCGTGGGGATTCATACCGGCTTAGTGGTCGTGGGAGAGACCGGGCAGGGGGATGCCTCGATTCCCAAGGCAGCGGTCGGAGAGACCCCCAACATCGCCGCGCGGCTGCAAGCGCTGGCCGAGCCAGGCAGCGTGGTGGTGAGCGAGCGTACCCGCGTGCTCGCCGAAGGATTGTTCGACTGCACCGATCTAGGCGCGCACGCACTCAAGGGTGTGTCCGAACCGGTGCAACTGTTCCGGGTCGTGCGTGTGCGCGCGACTGAAAGCCGCTTCGAGGCGAGTCGCAGCGAAGGAGCGTTGACGCCCCTGGTGGGACGCGAAGAAGAGATCGCGCTGCTGCTGCGCCGCTGGCAGCAAGCCAAGGAAGGTGAAGGACAAGTAGTGCTGGTAGGTGGTGAGCCCGGTATCGGCAAGTCGCGGCTCACGCGCGTGCTCAGAGAGCGGCTCGGTCATGAACGGCACCTGGTTCTGCGCTATCAATGCTCGCCGTATCACTTGAACTCTGCGCTGTATCCGGCTATTGAGCAGTTCGAGCGGGCGGCCGGCTTCACGCGCGAGGACACCGCCGAGCAGAGACTGGACAAGATGCAAGCGGCGCTGGCTGGAAGTGCACAGCGGGTGGCCGAGGCTGCGCCCTTGTATGTGTCATTGCTGTCCCTGCCAAACGAGCGTGATCCGCCGCTCAAGCTCTCGCCACAGAAACAGAAGGAGCAGACGCTGGAGGCACTGGCCGCCCAGGTTGAAGCACTGGCGCAACAGCAGCCGCTGTTGATGCTCTGGGAGGATATCCACTGGATCGACGCTACCAGTCAGGAATTCATGGATCTGCTGGTGCCGCGTCTGCGGCACTTGTCCGTGCTCGTAATCGTCACCTATCGGCCCGAGTCCACTCCACGCTGGACCGATCAGGCACATGTCACCACCTTGGGTCTGAATCGCCTGGGACGACGGCAGGGAGCCGAGTTGGTGACCAAGCTCACCTCCGGGAAGGCGCTGCCGCAGGAAGTGCTCGAGCAGATTCTCGCTCACACCGACGGAGTGCCGCTGTTCATCGAGGAGCTGACCAAGTCGGTGCTCGAGTCGAAACTGCTGCGTCAGACGGACGATCGTTACCTTCTCGATGCCCCGCTGCCCGCGTTGGCTATCCCAACGACATTGCGCGACTCGCTGATCGCGCGGCTGGATCGACTGGCACCGGTTCGCGAGGTGGCTCAGATCGGGGCGTGCATCGGGCGCGAGTTCTCTCACGAGTTGCTGGCTGCCGTTGCGCCACTCAAGGACGAACAGCTCCATGATGCGCTGGAGCAGCTTACCAAAACCGGTCTGGTGTTTCGACGCGGCACGCCTCCCAATGCGACTTACACCTTCAAGCATGCGCTAGTGCAGGATGCTGCATATGACTCGCTGCTCAAGAGCAAGCGCGCTCAGGCCCATGCCCAAATCGCTCAGGTGCTGGAGCGGGACTTCTCCGAGCGCGTGGCGAACGAGCCGGAGCTGCTCGCTCACCACTTCACGCAGGCCGGGCTGATCGCCAAGGCACTGCCGTACTGGCTGAAGGCGGGACTG
>JBGQKF010000408.1:0-4436 GCA_041499435.1 Gammaproteobacteria bacterium | reverse complement strand
GTCAAATCAGGACGGATATCGAACAGGCCTTGTGCACCTTGCGGGCCAACGCGAAATCCAGTCATCATCTCGTCGAAGATCAATACGGCGCCGTGATGCGAGCAATGCTCGCGCAGCGCATGAATGAACGGTTCGGTGGGCGCAATCAGATTCATATTGCCAGCCACCGGCTCGACGATCACCGCAGCGATGTCCTTCCCCTCCCGGTCGAATGTGCGCGCGAGCCCTGCGCTGTCGTTGAAATCCAGCACGAGGGTGTGCGCGACCACCTCCGGCGGCACGCCGGCCGAGCTTGGCTGGCCGAACGTGAGTGCACCCGAGCCTGCCTTCACCAGCAGGGCGTCCGCATGCCCGTGATAACAACCCTCGAACTTGATGATCTTGTTGCGGCCCGTAAAGCCACGGGCCAGACGGATCGCGGTCATCGTCGCTTCCGTTCCCGAGCTCACCAGGCGCACGAGCTCGAGTGATGGCAGCGCCTTGCACAGCAGCGCTGCGATTTCGTACTCGGCCTCCGTAGGCGCGCCGAAGCTCAAGCCATTCGCGGCGGCTTTCTGAACCGCCGCAATGACCTCGGGGTGTGCGTGTCCCAGGATCATCGGGCCCCAGGAGCCGACATAGTCGATGTACTCTTTGCCGTCCGCATCGAAAATGCGCGAGCCCTGCGCGCGCTCGACGAATACCGGAGTGCCGCCCACCGAGCGAAACGCTCGTACAGGGGAATTGACCCCGGCTGGAATGACCTGCTGGGAGAGATCGAACAAGGTCTGGTTTCGCGACGTCATGGCATCGAAGCTCAGGCTGATTGTGGGAGAGTCGCGAAGGCGGGTGCGAACGCCTGCGCGGCCGCGCAGCTATCTGGCATGTTGAACAAAGCCGAGATCACAGCGAGCGCATCGGCACCCGCGGCGACGAGCTGCGCCGCATTGTCCGGTGTGATACCACCGATCGCTGTGATCGGCACCGCCAGCGCGGCGCGTGCACGGCGCAGAAGATCGAGGGAGGCACGCACAGCACCGGGTTTGACTGCCGAGGGATAGAAGCTGCCGAACGCAACATAGCTGGCACCGCCTCGCTCGGCTTCGAGTGCGCGCGCCAGATCGTCATAGCACGACACGCCGACCAGGGCCCGCGCTCCGAGCGCAGCACGCGCGGCGTCGAGCGTCGCATCGGCGCGGCCGAGGTGCACGCCGTCGGCGCCGACCGCGCGCGCCAGCTCGATGTCGTCATTGATGATCAATGGCACTTCGCTCCTGCGGCACAGTGCGACGAGCATATCTGCCTGTTGGCGGCGCAACGCTGCAGGTGCAGTCTTGTTGCGGTACTGCACGATGCGCACCCCGCCGGCGATGGCCTCGCTCACGCGTCTTTGCAGCTCGGCGCTGTCGCTCGTATCGGCTGTTACGGCATAGAGCCCGCGAACAGCGTGCCGCACGCCGGCGCCGCCTGTTGCGAGCAACTCAGGCCGGGTCTTCGTCTTCGTCATCCTCGCGGGCCCAGAACAGGCGGTCGGGGATTTGCTGGCCCATGCCGGGCCGGTAACCCGAGCTCAGTGTCTGCCAAGTGTATTCCTGCGCGTCACGAACCGCCTCGGAGATCGACAGCCCGTTGGCGATCGTAGCGGCAATCGCAGATGCCAGCGTGCAACCCGAGCCATGGTAGGTGCCAGGCAGCCGCTGCCAGCTGTCCGAGCGCACCACACCTTCCTGCGAGTACAGGATGTTGACCACCTGCGGCGTGTTCTCGTGCGTACCCGTGATCAGAACATACTCGCAGCCGAGCGTCAGGATACGGCGGGCGCATTCTTCCAGCGACGGGTCATCATTGTCATCCGACTCGTCGAGCGCCAGACGCCGCGCCTCCAGACTGTTGGGCGTGATCAGGGTCGTCTGCGGGATGATGAGCTCGCGCATGGCGATCACCATATCTTCGGTGGCCAGCTCGTCGCCGCGCCCCGAGCTCACTACCGGGTCCAACACCAGCGGAACTTCGGGATAGTCGGAGACGACTTCGGCAATGGCTGCGATCACTTCGACGCTGCCCAGGACGCCGAGCTTGAATACGCTGACCGGCATGTCCTCCAGCACGCAGCGCGCCTGATCGGTAACCCATTCGGCGTCGAGCGCCAGCACGCCTTCCACCCCGACCGTATCCTGAACGGTGATCGCCGTGACCACCGACAGTGCATGGCAGCCCATGCTCGAAAGCGTAAGGATATCGGCCTGCAAACCGGCGCCGCCGCTCGGATCGGACGCAGCGAACGACAGCACGATAGGTGGTGACTGGGACATGGGGACCTTTGGAGCGCGCAGCGCGCGCGAGCCGGAACTATTCGGCGAAGGAGGGGATTCGATTAAAATTGGCATTTTACTCTACTCTTCCACTCTCCTTGAACGTCATGAGCGAAACGCACGTCTACAAGACTTACATGTGCCTCATCTGCGGGTTCATCTACGATGAGGCCGCGGGGCTTCCCGAAGAAGGCATTCCGGCTGGAACCCGATGGGAGGATGTGCCGGTCAACTGGGTGTGCCCCGAGTGCGGTGCGCGCAAGGAGGATTTCGAGCTGATCGAAGTATGATGCAAGGCGCTCGCTTGAGTCGCGGCGGAACTATGGAGGAACGTCAATGAGAATACTGCATACGATGTTGCGCGTGGGCGATCTGCAGCGCTCGCTGGATTTTTACACCGGTGTGCTGGGTATGCAGCTCCTGCGCAAGAAAGATTACCCCGAAGGCAAGTTTACGCTCGCGTTCGTCGGCTATGGCGGCGAAGAGGAGACCGCGGTGCTGGAGCTCACGCATAACTGGGACACCAAGGCCTACGAGCTCGGCAGCGGCTATGGTCATGTTGCGATCGAAGTCGAGGATGCGTACAAGGCCTGCGCAGCGGTTAAGGCGCGCGGCGGCAAGGTCACACGTGAGGCCGGCCCGATGAAGCACGGCACCACGGTAATCGCATTCGTGGAAGATCCAGACGGCTACAAGATCGAGTTCATTCAGCGCGGGACGCGGCAGGCAGCCGCAGCGTAAGGGGCCTGCGCGGGTTTCAGGCGCCGATCGTTCCAGCCGCGACCCGGCTTGCGCGATTGGCGGCAAACTGGGCCAATCGCACAAACGTCTCTACCGAAAGATTTTCGGGCCGCAATCGCGCCTCGACGCCTAGCTGGGCGAGCTCCGCCTCGCTGACAAACTCCGCCAGCGCATTGCGCAGCGTCTTCCTGCGCTGAGAGAAGGCTTTTGCCACGATCGCGCCGAACAGGCGCTCGTCGGCCGCCTGCAACGGCAGCGATGCGTGCGGCACCAGACGCACGAAAGCGGATTCGACTTTCGGCGGCGGGCGAAATGCTCCCGCCGGAACGTTGAGCAGCTTCTCCACCTGAAAGCGGTACTGGATCATCACCGACAATCGGCCGTAGGTCTTGCTGCCCGGCGCGGCCGCCATGCGATCGACTACCTCCCTTTGCAGCATGAAGTGACAGTCGCGCACACGCGCACTCACCGATGCGATCCGAAACAGTAATGGTGAGGAAATGTTGTAGGGCAGGTTTCCGATTACGCGCAAGCCGGTTCCCAGAGCGGCGAAATCGAACTCCAGTGCATCGGCCCGATGAATGGTCACCCGTTCAGGCGCAAAGCGCCGCTCCAGTTCTTGCGCAATGTCACGATCGATTTCCACGACCTGCAGGTGACCCACGAGCTGGTTCAGTGGTTCGGTGAGCGCACCCAGGCCAGGACCGATTTCCACCATCAGATCGTCAGGCTCAGGCTGGATCGCGGCGATGATGCGCGCGATGCACGCACGATCGATGAGGAAATGCTGCCCAAAGCGTTTACGCGGCCTGTGCCCGGTCATGTACGGCACCAGCTCACGCGGCGATGACGCCAGGCTAGCGATCGTCCAGATGGTATTCGACGTAGGATTTGTCGCGCTGCTGGCGCACCCATTCCTGCCACTGCTCTTCGGATTTGCGCTGGCGAATGGCCTGCCGTGCCGCAATCCGCTCGCGATCCTTCGACATGTCCTGCTCTCTTCGCTCCAGCACCTGCACGATGTGCCATCCGAACGGCGACTTGAACGGTACGCTCACCTGACCGACTTTGAGCGCATCCATGGCGTGCTCGAAATCGGGAACCACGTCGCCGGGTGTGATCCAGCCGAGATCGCCGCCGCGCGCCGCGCTGGGGTCGTCGGACTGCAGCCGGGCGAGCTCGCCGAAATCAGCGCCATGCTCGATGCGGTCCCTGAGCCCATTCAGGCGATTGCGCGCATCGTTTTCAGACACCACCTCGTTCAAGCGAATCAGGATGTGACGGGCATGCGTCTGCGTCACGATCACTGGCGTGTTGCTGCCGCGCTTGTCAACCAGCTTCACGATGTGAAAGCCGTTCGGGCTGCGCAGAATGTCGCTCACCTGGCCCACCTTCATGCCTTTC
>JBGQKF010000407.1:0-4438 GCA_041499435.1 Gammaproteobacteria bacterium | reverse complement strand
GTCATCGTCATGCTGACCACGAGCGACAGCAATCCGAGAGCGGTCAGGACCAGCGTGCTGGCGATCAGCGCAAGCTTGAAACCGATCGGGAGCCTCGAGGATTTTTTCGACATATCGTACCGCCGCGGAATGAAGGAAGGCGCCCCAAATCAAGTGCCAGCATGGCGCGGACGCAGCGCCGGGTCGCCTCAAGCGAGAAGCTTGCCACGCTTGCATTGCCGTCAGCAGCGGTCGCGCGCCCTGGCGGCTGCGCTCTCCTGGCGCGGCGGCCTGTCACAGGTCGGCCGGCGACCGTGCGGCCCTCAAGTTTCCCCGCCCGCCTGCCGTTACCGGCAATGCGCGCCATCGGGCCAGGCGGAGCGCCAGCGCCCGGCTTCTTCCTATGACAGACAGATGGTGAGCGGGCAGTGTCAAGATCGGTTCCATGCGCCAGATTCCCTAACGGGCAGTTATGAAGGTAGAACCGCTCCCGCGCTCGCCGTGCGAGCATGCGGGCTCTCCACAACGGGTTGCAACTACGGCCTCTGAGGTCGCCTCGGCTCACGTGTTCGAGAGCGTGGCGGCGATTGCGTTCGCCGTCGATGCCGATGCCCGCATCGTCTGCGCCAGCGCGGGGCTGGAAAAGTTCACCGGACTGGCGCGCGACGCGCTGCTGGGACGTTGCTACATCGAGCTGCTGGTGCCGCAAGCCGAGCATGAGCGGGCGCGCGAGAATCTGCGCAGACAGCTGGGCGGCCGCGGTGGGGTCGATCGGGAGCGCCTGATCTGCGACCGCGATGGCAACAAGCGCATCGTGCGTTGGGCCGAATCCATTGCCGAGGACGAGCAGGGTCACCGACTCGCTGTATTCTGTGGAATGGATGTCACGGAGCGCCTGCGCGACGAGCGCGAGCGTGAGCAGCAGAATCAAATGCTGTTCGCCATGCTCGAGGAAAGTCCAGGCGCAGTCACGCTCAAAGACGACACCGATACGCTGCTGTATCTCAACACCGCCGCGCAGCGTCTGTACGGGCTGTCCCTGGTCGACGGCGCAGGGCGCAAAGACGCCGAACTGCTGGGCGAGGCCGGCGCAGCCCTTGCCATTGAGCACGATCAGCGCGTGCTCGCTACTGGCGAGCTCGCCGAATACGACGCCGACATCGAGTTTCCCACGGGCAGGAAGCTGTACATGCATGTCACCAAGAACCTGGTGACCGATGTCTTTGGCAGGCGGCGCGTCGTCACGAATCTGCACGATCTGTCGGAAGTGCGCTCGGCTCAGGCGGCGCTTGCCGAATCGACACTGCGCTACAAGTCCGTGGTCGACGGTGTCAACAACGGCGTCGTGCTGCAGGACAAGGATGGGATCGTGCTGGCCGTGAACCCATCCGCCGAGCGCATCCTGCAACGCAGGGGCCGGGACATGCTGGGTCAATACATCGATCTGCTCGAGGACGGCTGCGACCAGCATGACAACAGTCTGGCCGGCGAAGCATCCCCGGTGCTCAAGGCGCTGCGCGAAGCCGCACCCACGACGGGGCTGCAGATCTGTCTCAAGCCGCAGCGGGGTCAGCACCGCTGGCTATGGTTCTCTTCCATCCCGTTGATGCGCGACGGCGAGAGCACCCCTTACGCGGTGCTGAGTTCGTTCGAGGACATCACCGAATTGCGCAACGTGCAGAATCAGTTTTCCACGCTGGCCAACCGCGACGCGCTGACCGGGCTGCCGAACCGATTCAAGATGATGGACTTGGGCACGACCGCTGTGTCCACCGCTCAGCGGCAAGGGCGCGCACTGGGTCTGTTGTTCATCGATCTGGACCACTTCAAGGATATCAACGATACCTACGGCCACTTCGCTGGCGATGCTTTCCTGCGGGCGGTTACGCAGCGGCTCAAAGGGGCGCTGCGCGACACCGATACCATCGCGCGGCTCGGCGGCGACGAGTTCATCGTGCTGCTCGAGGCATGCAATTCGCGCGCGAACGCCGAAGAGGTGGCCAATCGCCTGCTGCATGAGCTGCAGCAACCGTTCGTGGTGGAAGACACGCCGGTGTATGCCGGCGCCTCGATCGGCATCGCACTGTACCCGGAGGCAGGCGGCAGCTTCGATGAGTTGCTCAAGGCCGCCGACACCGCCATGTACAGCGCCAAGTCCAGCGGACGCATGACCTATCGCTTCTTCGAGGAGCAGATGCGCGAGGCGGCGGCGAAGCGGCTGTGGATGGACAACAACATGCGCGAGGCGCTGCAGGGGAGCCAGTTCGTGCTCTACTACCAGCCCAAGGCGCGCATCGACACCGGCGAGATCACCGGCGCCGAGGCGCTGATTCGCTGGATGCATCCGGCGCGCGGCTTGATCCCGCCGGGCGATTTCATCGCCTTCGCCGAGGAATCCGGGTTCATCGTACCGCTTGGCGCCTGGGTGCTGCAGGAAGCCTGCCGCCAGATCCGGGCATGGCTCGACGTCGGTCTGCACATCCCTGTGGCGGTGAACCTGTCTGCCCGGCAACTGAAGAACGATGGGCTGATCGATGTCATTCGTGATGCCATCGCCCAAGCCGGCATCGAGCCGACGCTGCTGGAAGTGGAGCTCACCGAATCCGCGTTGATCGAAGACGAGGAGAAAGCGCTGCGCGTGCTGCAGTCGATTCGCGCGCTCGGCTTACGTGTCTATCTCGATGATTTCGGCACCGGGCACAGCTCGCTCTCCAAGCTCGCCAAGTTTCCGATCGATGTGCTGAAGGTCGATCGCTCGTTCGTCTCGCGGCTGGACTCCGACGTGAAATCGCTGGCGCTCACCAAATCGATCGTGCTGATCGGCAAGACGCTCGGGATGAAGCTGATGGCCGAAGGTGTAGAGACGCCCGCACAGCTCGCGCGCCTCACCGATATGGGCTGCGACTTCATTCAGGGCTATCTAATCTCCAAGCCCGCGCCGCCCGCCCAGTTCGCGGAAGTTTTCGTGCGCAATCGAGAGCTGCTGATGGAGGGAATGAGGGAATGAGGGAAGGAGGGAATGAGTGAAGGAGGGAATGAGTGAGCCCCCCGCGCTCAGTAAAGGGTGAGAGGGAGTAGAACGGCCCGAACGCGCCTGCCCTTCACTCCTTCACTCCTTCACCCATTCACTCCTTCACCCATTCACTCCTTCACTCGAACCCCACCTCCACGCTCCCGATCCCCTGCACGGTGAACTTGTAGTGCTCTCCCGCAGTGGGAAACCGCGTCGTGACCAAGCTCCCCGTGGACACGATCTCCCCTGCCTGCAGCGTCTGTCCTTGCGCAGACAGATGATTGGCGAGCCAGCGCAGGGGCTCGAACGGGTGGCCTAGCACATCGCGCCCATGCCCTTCGTCAATTGCCCTGCCGTTGCGTTCGACCACGCCGCGCGCCGCAGCGAGATCCGGCCAGGTGGATTGAAACTGTCCCAGCACCAGGCCGTCGTTCCACGCGTTGTCCGCGACCAGACAGATGAGATCGAGCGGATACGCCGAATTGCGGTCGTCGACGACCTCGAACGCCGGCGCTACTGCGTCCACCGCTTGCGCGACATCGTCGAACGCATACGCGTGCGGGCGCGGAGGTAACGCGCGGCCGAGCCGCACGCAGATCTCGAACTCGATGCCGAGGTGGATCAGGCTGTTCAATGACAAGCGCACGCCGCTTGCGCTAAGCCGCTTCTCCAGCACGACGCCTTTGATCGGATGGTCGATGCTGCACAGCTTCTGCATGCGCGCTGAGGTGAGCCCGATCTTGTATCCGACGCGCCGCCCGTAGCGCGGCAGCATCTGCTCGACCAGCGCACCCTGCACAGCATAGGCATCGTCCAGCCCGTTCATTTCCCAGTCTCGCGCGAAGCGGGTCGGACTGCGCTTTTCCAGATGCGCGTTGAGCAGCTCTGCCGCTGCCTGCCTTGGATCAATGTTCATTGTTGTTGAGCCCCCAATTGGCCCCCGGTCGGCGGCTACAGCGATGACTATACTCGTTGGCCGTGAGCGGTGATTGAGCGGGGGGAGGAGGGAATGAGGGAATGAGCGAGTGAAGCAGTGAAGGAAGTGAAGGAGGTGAAGGAAGTGAGCCCCTCTCCCCAGCCCTCTCCCCCAGTAAAGGGAGTAAAGGGGCCCCTCCTCCTTCCCCTCCTTCCCTCGTCCCCTCCCTCCCTCGACTTCGACGCTTTTGAGCGACAAACCCGCGCCTTACCAAAGACCATATAGCGCTACGTTTCCATACGTTGTCGAGCGCCTACAAAACTGACGAATCGTAACTATTTGCCAAAGCATCAGCGGTCTGCGCTACCATTTCGCCAGGCGTAGGGTGCTCCGACGCCTTGGAACTGTCCCGGGAGGGGGATTTCGGTCGAAGGATGCAGCCCAGTCGCTTCCTCAGCTCAGTGCGTGCGCTCATGACGGCAAGCCGGCGTGGCTCCCCCATTCATTCCCGCCATCACCCCGGTACGCAG
>JBGQKF010000406.1:0-4440 GCA_041499435.1 Gammaproteobacteria bacterium | reverse complement strand
GCCTCGGGATCCAGCAATAGCTTATTCAAGGCGACCGACAACTCGGCGGCCTCTTCTGGCGACAGGTAGTCCTGAATGTTCCGAAGCGCCAGTTGTTTGTCGCCGTCGAGGATTCTCATAAGGTAGACGTTCAACTTAAATTCGGCCCCCGAATAAACCCGGAAAGACCGTCAACTTGACGAATAAAACGGTGTGCTGCCAGAATATGCCTGTATAAACAACCAGCACCACACTCCAACGCCTCCGAAAATGGCATGGAAACGCCCCTCGCCGCAGATGCAGGGGAACCTAAGCTTTTGGTTCGCCTGCGAAACAAGCTTCGCCTGAAGCACTACAGCATACGCACGGAGCAGGCCTATGTCGACTGGGGGCACTGGGGGCACCGGAGGTCGAACCTTTTCTGTCCGCGCAGCGGATATTAGCCTTCGCCGCAACAAGCCATGCGCTTGTTGTCAGTTGGGAAGCCCGCTGCTTTTTCTCTATCGCGAAGTGCTTGATGCGGAGCTGCCTGGGCTGTCTTCTGTTGAGACGACGAAGACGCCTGAGGTCCGCCGGTCGTTACCGACTGAACCCGGGCAAGAAGCGCTCCAACTATCGCTGCGCAACCCTGCTCTCTACGTTCCAATGCCTGCGCGCGGTCAAGGCCGGTTCGGCGAGGCGATCGGAGGCCGGTGCATACACTGCGTTTGCTGTCTCGTATGCGTGCTCCGCGCCGATCAAGGCGGCCCCGGGATCGCCTGCGATCCGATAACCGCGCAGCGTTTCCTCCGGCATGTGCAATAAAAGCTCGCCCAAGGTAGCGCTGGTGTGGAATGCCCTGGCCATACAGCGCGCCAGCACGCGATTCGTTTCATGCGGTGTTTTTCCGACTGCGCCCAGCGCCGCGGCACAGCCCCCGCGCATCACGAGTTCGTCGGAGAAACTCGGTCGATTGCCATGACGTTGCCCGGCATCGCAGGCAACGGTCAGAATGGCACCCAGCGGTTGCATGCGCCGCGTCGACAGCGCGGCCGCAGTGAGTCCGCCGTATCCGACCCATCCCCCCGACAACGCATGCCCCAGATAGAGCGCGGCCCCAGGACCACAGCGCAACGCATCGAGCAGATCCCGCCGTGCCAGTCGCTCGGCAGTCCAACGCAGCAACCTCGCCCGGCACGCGCGCTCCACCTCGTCGGCCAGGAGCAGCGCGCGATCATCCCATTGCGCAAGAAGAATGGCGGGGCCGATGGTAAGACCGTGCTCCTGCCGCGATGCGACCTCGGCCGCGACGCGCGCAAATACCGCCGCACTCTCGCGGTCCGCGGCGATCCAGCCCACCGGGACACGCCGTCCCCCATCGGCCTTTAGAATCGCGCTTTGCGGAATTTCACCGCCGGCCACCAGGATGCTATCGGCATGCGCCACGGCGTCTGCGAGCGATGCTGCGAGGTGTACAGATCCGAGCCGGCCCCTCGCATCGATAAGCGGTGCGAGCGCGCCCAGCATCGCCGGATCGCGCGCGACCAGCGCCCACCGCGAGTTGTTCATATCTGCCATGAGGTTTCCAGTCAAAAGCAGTCGGTAGTTCAGGGATGACGAAAGCAATCGGCGCGCGTCGCAGCCGCCACCTCGGGCGCAGTCCTTTGACAGGGAATGGAGCTGGTCAGCGCTGCTAGCGGATGCCGCGTTCTTCGCGTGTTCGTGGGGTCACATTACAGAACACTTACCAGGAGAGTTATTGCGCTTTCGGTATATGCCGGTCACGGGCCCTGTAGCCCTTCGGCGACTGGGCTCAGCACACATCGCGGAGAAACGACCCGGCCCGGGAGCATAGCGCTTCAGTATTGCGAGCCCGTGTCGAGCGACAGGGGCTTTATGGACTACGTGGCGAAATCAGACCGGCCGCTTAGCCGGCACAAGTCAATGGAACGAAGTTGATTTGGAATCACTAGCGGGCTGTAACATTGGATTCGATAGTGATAACCACGGCGAGTTGCCCCCTCCCTGGCCCTCCCCCGCTGCGCAGGGGAGGGGAACAACCACTACCGATTCCGCCGTTACAGGCCATTAGGGCTGAGTCAGCTCACGCAGGCGTGCCATCAGCGCCTGCTTTTGCTGTTCGAGGGATTGATAGCGGGCCATCAGCGCGCTCAGGTCGCTGCTGTATTGCTGGATACGCTCGCGGCGAGCCGCCTTTTCCCGCACCATGTCGTCGTAGTTGGGCGGAGGAGTATCCATGCTGTACACAGGCGAGTTCTCGATCACCGTTGGATTCGCCGCCTGCTGTTCGTCCTGCCTGAGCGTCTGCACCATCTGAAACTGCTGGTAGACCGTCTGCTGCTCCTGCTGGATGGCGGCGATCTGCGCCTGGATCTGGCGGACCTCGGGGTCGACGTCGGATTGCGCCCACGCAGTCGCTGCCCAGAACAGCAACAACAAATGAAGAGCACGCATGCAGGTCCTCGTGTCGTGAACAGGTGTCGCGCGTGAAGGATCCACGGAGCGCGAAACGATGAGGCCTCATTATGCCGCGCCGTTCGCCGGGCCGCTGCACAGACGCGCTCTACGCGCTCGCCACGAACATAGGCATACCGCGGTTCCTGTTCGGCTCATCGGCTCGGCACGCCATGCAGACCGATGTGCGAAAGCTCGTGCAGATACTCCCGCTCCGTCGCCTCGACCTTTTGTGCCGGATCGGACTGCGCATTCAAAGCGGTGCTCTGCACAGGAATCACGCCAGCCCACACCGGCCACCCATAGTCGGGGGCGTCATCCTTTGGCGGGCCGCTGCGCACCTTCGCGGAGCCATCCTCGATTCTCATGCTCAGCACCGTCGTGGCCTTGATCTCCTGTGCAGTGACCGGCCGCAGCTCGATCCAACGGCCGGGATACATGCGTTGCGTGAAAAGCTCCAGCTGCCGTAGCTTCTCCGCAGTCTCCTCCACCACGCTCGCACGTCCGAATAGCATGACCGACCGATAGTTGACGGAATGGTTGAACGCCGAGCGCGCCAGCACCAGCCCGTCGACGATCGTGACGGTGAAGCAGCATGCAATGCCGGTCTCGAGCGTTCGCAGCATGCGGCTCGCGCTCGAGCCGTGCCAGTACAACACGTCGTCCTCACGCCAATACGAAGTGGGAGTGACGTAGGGCTGCCCGTCGATGACATAGCCCACGTGGCATAGAAATGCCGCGTCCAGAATCGCCGCGATCGTGTCCAGATCGTACGCGCCCCGTTCGTGGTGGCGCTTGACGCGCGAGCGCGCGGTTGGCGTGATGTCTGTCATAAGAGTTCCGTCGTGTTTATCAGTCGGCAGTCTAAGCTTATCCGGCGCGAGTGGCGCATCAATCCATGCTGTCGCTCACGGCGGCTTTGAGAACCGGCCATGCGCAATCAGCCATCAATACCCCCGCTCGATCTGCACGCGCCCCAAAGGCGCTTCGCCCCGCTCGATGTGCTGGATGTTGTCGATCACCTGCGATACCGCGAGCTCGGCGATCGCCTGCGCGGCGATGTGCGGGGTAACGAACACCCCAGGATGTTGCCAAAAGCGATGCGCCAGCGCCAGCGGCTCGCGATCGAACACATCGAGGAGCGCACCGCCGATGTGCCCTCCGTCGAGGGCGGCCAGGAGCGCATCCTCATCGATATGCCCGCCGCGCGCGATGTTGACGATGCACGCACCGCGCGGCAGCCACCCCAGCGTCTTCGCGTTCAGGATGCGCTCGGTCTGCGGTGTCAGCGGCAGAAAATTGACCAGGATTTCGCTCTGCGCGAGAAACGGCTGCAGTCCCTCGTCGCCGTGGAACGTGATGACTCCAGGCAGTTCGCGGCGCGTGCGGCTGAACCCGAGCGCTCTGAATTCCAGCGGCGCGAGCTTGCGCAGGAAGTCGCTGCCCAGCACGCCCAATCCCATGACGCCCACCGTGCGCTGTCCGGCGCCGACAGGTTGCAGCGGGTGCCACTGCGACTCGCGCTGCTGCACGGCGTAGCGATGCATGTGCCGATGGAAATGCAGCACGCCGTACAGGGCATACTCCGACATCTGCTGCGCCAGTCCCGCATCGACCAGACGCATGAGCGGAACCTCGCGCGGCAGCTCAGCATCGCGCAGGATCCCGTCCACGCCGGCGCCGAGTGAAAGAATCGCCTTGAGGTTGGGCAGCGTCTTCAGCATTCCCGGCGGCGGCTTCCACACCAGCGCGTACGCGATCTCGACGACCTCGCCGACATCAGGCCACACGCGAAACGCCATGTCGGGTAGATCGCGTGCCAAGGCCTGGCGCCACGGATTGGGATCGTCGATCTCGCTGTAGAACAGAATCGCCATGTTGGTGTGTCGTCAGGTTAGAGCTCGCAGGGCCACCGTCGGAGCACGCTGTAGCGTGAGCCTTGCGCATCGAGCTGGGAGCGGATCAGCGCGAACTCCTCGACCTGCCATTGCTCAGCGATTTCCATGC
>JBGQKF010000405.1:0-4449 GCA_041499435.1 Gammaproteobacteria bacterium | reverse complement strand
GTAATGCGCGTGATGGATGGGCTCATGTCGATTCCCTCGGTGCTGCTCGCCATCGCACTGATGGCGTTGACCAAGGCGAGCGTGGGCAATGTGATCGTCGCCATCACGCTGGCCGAAGTGCCGCGCGTGGTGCGGCTGGTGCGAAGCCTCGTGCTGAGCCTGCGCGAGCAGCCGTTCGTCGAGGCCGCAATCGCGGCCGGCACCAACCTGCCGCTGATCCTCATGCGTCATATCCTGCCCAACACGGTGGCGCCGCTGCTGGTGCAGGGGACTTACATCTGCGCTTCAGCGATGATTACCGAAGCGATCCTCTCGTTCATCGGTGCGGGCACGCCGCCCAACATCCCGAGCTGGGGCAACATCATGGCCGAAGCGCGCAGCCTGTTCCAGATCGCGGGCTACTTGATTTTGTATCCAGGTATTTTCTTGTCGCTCACCGTGCTGGCGGTCAACCTGCTCGGCGACGGGATGCGCGATGCGCTCGATCCGCGGCTGGCGCGGCGGATGTGAGCGGCGTGAAGACGTGAAAAGGTGAAGAGGTGAAAAAGTGAACCGTCGAGGCATGCCGCAACCCCTGCCGACACTTCTGGCGGCGAAAGCACTCATATCCTTCACGTCGTTCACCTTTTCACCTTTTCACCTGTTCACCTTCGAGGTTGACCTTTGACCACACCGCTCCTCGAAATCGACAACCTTAAAACCCATTTCTTTACGCGCGATGGCATCGTGCGCGCAGTCGATGGCGTTTCGTTCACGGTGGGCTCCGGCGAGACGCTCGCGGTGGTCGGCGAGTCGGGCTGCGGCAAGAGCGTGACCTCGCTCTCGATTCTGCGGCTCATCGCATCACCTCCGGGCCGCATCGTCGCTGGACGCGTGGTATTCGAGGGTCGCGATCTGCTTACGCTCACCGAGGACGAAATGCGTGCGGTGCGCGGCGACCGGATCTCGATGATCTTCCAGGAGCCGATGACCTCGCTCAACCCCGCGCTTACCGTAGGCCATCAGATTGCCGAGAGTCTGGTTCTTCATCGCGGCCTCTCGCAGGCCGACGCAATGGCGAAGGCGGCGCAGATGCTGCGCAAAGTGCAGATGCCGGAGCCCGAGCGCCGGTTGCGCCAGTACCCGCACGAGCTCTCGGGCGGCATGCGACAACGAGTCATGATCGCAATGGCGCTGGCCTGCGGGCCGCGGCTGCTGATCGCCGATGAGCCCACCACCGCGCTCGACGTCACCATTCAGGCGCAGATCCTCGAGCTCATGCGCGAGCTCGGACGAGAGACCGGTGCGTCCATCATTCTGATCACGCACGATCTAGGCGTCGTGGCGGAGATGGCCGATCGCGTCGTGGTGATGTACGCCGGCCGCAAAGTGGAGGAAGCGCCCGTGAACGAGTTGTTCGCGCGCCCGCATCATCCATACACGCACGGGCTGCTGGGATCCATGCCGCATCTGGGGGACTCCGTCCGTGGCGCGGATCGCAAGCGCCTGGTCGAGATTCCCGGCATGGTGCCATCGCTCAAAGATGAACAACCCGGTTGCCTGTTCGCCCCGCGTTGCCCGAATGCGAGTGCACGATGCACGGCCGAAGTGCCGCAGTTGCGCGCACACGCGCCCGGCCACTGGACAGCCTGCTGGAACCCGGTCTCATGAGCGCATCGAGCGACGCGCTGCTGGAAGTGCAGGGCCTGCGCAAACTTTTTCCGGCGAAGAGCGCACTGCTCGGTCGCGCGAAGTCCGTGCATGCAGTGGACGGCGTGAGCTTCAAGATCGGCGAAGCCGAGACGCTGGGGCTGGTGGGCGAGTCCGGCTGTGGCAAGTCGACCACCGGCAAGCTGATTCTGCGTCTGATCGACCCGACCGAGGGCGAGATCACCTGGCGCGGGCAGCGCATCGATGGTCTCGGTCGTGCACAAATGCGGCCGGTGCGCCGCGAACTGCAGGCGGTGTTCCAGGATCCGTATTCATCGCTCAATCCGCGCATCCGCGCCGCCGACATCGTGAGCGAGCCGATCCGCAACTACGAGAAGCTGCCGGCCGCGCAGGTGCGCGACCGCGCGGCGCGACTATTCGAGCGCGTCGGCCTGCGGCCGGATCAGATGATCAAGTACCCTTACGAGTTCTCCGGCGGACAGCGCCAGCGGCTCGGCATCGCGCGAGCGCTTGCCGTGCGGCCGCGCTTGATCGTGTGCGACGAACCGGTTTCCGCGCTCGACGTGTCGGTGCAGGCGCAGGTCATCAACCTGCTGATGGATCTGCAGGCCGAGCTCAGTCTGTCCTATCTTTTTGTCGCGCACGATCTGGCGGTCGTGGAGCACATCAGCCATCGCGTCGCGGTGATGTATCTAGGCAAGATCGTCGAGATCGCACCCAAGCGCGCGATCTTCACCAACCCGCAGCATCCATACACCGAGGCGCTGCTGGAAGCGGTTCCGGTACCCGACCCGACCCGGCGCAGGCAGCGCCGCGTGCTGAGCGGCGACGTGCCGAGCCCGATCGACCCGCCGCCGGGATGCCGCTTCCACACGCGTTGTCCGTATGCGGAAGAGCGCTGCAAGCGCGAAGAACCTCAGCTCAAAGAAGTGGCAACAGGTCAGTGGGTGGCTTGTCATCTGCGCTAAGACGTGGGACGACGCCCTGAAGCAACAATGGCTACCGCGCAATCGAAGCGAGCGGCTTGTTGACGGTGGTCTTCGGCGCTCAACCCGCAACGATGTCAGCCAGGCGCGCGGGCAGCGGCTCTGCGATTTGCAGGCCGAGAAACACCGAAAGCAGCTCTGAAGGCCAGAGCTTGCTGGTTTCGCCGGTAGCGAGGAAGATCGCTTGCCGCCCGGTCGGATAGCGCTCGCAGGACCCGCCGGCGAAGCGCGCGAAGTACTGAGTCGGTGCGTCGCCGCTTCTCCACGGCCACGCGACGAACGTTCCCCGGTTCCACGGCTTGCGGTTCTGGTAGAGCTTTCTTTCACGCAGCACACGCACTTCCAGCACGACGCCCGGATCGGCCTGGACCATGCGCTCGAAATCTTCTTTCCAGCCGGCGCGCGGGGGCGCCCAGGTCACTTTCTCGATTCGATGTTCCCAATCCTCGACGGCCTTGTCCTTCATCGACGCAGGCGGTGCGCACGACACGATTTCCGCGTTGACCACGTTCGCGTAGAAGCTCGGTTCGGGCAGGCTGTAGTAAAGACAAACGGCAGCGAAAACCGCCGCCACGCCGGGAAGCATCTTTGCGGCGAGCGACTGAGGCAGACGCGCACCGCGCACGACGAATCCCAGAATGGCGCCGAGCACGGCTCCGCCGGGACCGGTGATGAACAGTCCCAGCATTGGACCCTGGTTCGCGTCCGGAGAGAACACCATCGGCCCGAAGAATCCGCACACGAAGCCCGTGATGCCCAGCACCAGCGCCCAGGAGCCGGTCGACGCAAAGATGCCGGAGAGTAAACCTTCATCTTGGGACTCGCTAGGGGACTTTTTGCTCATGTCGCGATCAGAAGTAGAACAAGAGCGCGGCCGACAAGATCGTGTAAGCCGCAATGCCGGACCAATAGCGCACCGGTTGCTCGCTGCGTCGGGAGGCAGCGCCCCACGGCCCGCGCTTGGCGTAGATCTCCCCGCGGGCGAGGGCATATGCGATGTAAAGGACGAGCGCCGCCCCGAGCAGCTTGAATAGGATCATCGGTCGTTTTTGGGGATGCCGACGCCGCGTTCTGGGCGTCCTCGGGCTCGGAAAGCAAGAAACATCCCGCGTTATAGGCGCGTGGCAGCGAGGTCCGGCATCCCGGATGCCGCCTCAGCACCAGCGCGAGCGACTTGTCGCGGCTATGCTTCGTTGCCAACTATCGCGATCGGGCTCGCGTGACCCGTCTGCCATCACGGACACAAGACCGACCATGCACTCATATCGATGACGAGTCGTCGGCGTCGTCGAAATCGTTGTCGTCGAAGTCCGAGGTGATGTCCTCGAGCCCGGCATCGTCTTGCGGCGCGACGTCCTCGTCGCGCAGCAGGTTGGCCTGCGCTGCATGTTCGCCGAAGCCAGACGGATCGTGTCGCCCACCCAGCAGGCTCTCCAGACCTTGGAACAAGAACGCGCCGCCAGCGACGCCGGCGGCGGTTGCTGCCGCCTGACCGAGGAATGAGCCCATCGGCGATCGAGGCATCGGCGCAGGCGCCGGCGCCGCGGGTGCGCCGCCCGGATCTGCGGGTATCGGCCGCCCCGAGACGCTGAGCGCAGCCCGTTGGGGTACCTGCTCCGGACCCCGGCCCCAGGCGTTCGCGCCGCTCAGGAAGCCCTGTCCGGAGCCGCCACGCACCTGCTGGTTCCTGAGCTCGGCAATCTCGGCTTTCGCCGCGTTGAGCGCCTGCTCGAGCAGGAGCGCTCGCTGCACGACCAGATAAGGAGCATCGGGTTGCGGGGCGAAAGCTTTCGCGATCATTACGTCCGCCTCG
>JBGQKF010000404.1:0-4463 GCA_041499435.1 Gammaproteobacteria bacterium | reverse complement strand
CTCTTCACTTCTTCTCTTCACTTCTTCTCTTCACTTCTTCTCTTCACTTCTTCTCTTCACTTCTTCTCTTCACTTCTTCACCTCTTCACGATCACCCATCCCCCATCTCCACCGCGCCGAGTTCACTGCGTACTGCGGCTGCGTTCGCCAGCTTGCTGCCGCAGGCTTCGACCAGTCTGGCGGCTTCCTCGGTCTGCTGCAGATTGGATTTGTCGCAACCGAATGGGGCATCCTCCAGGCCCACACGCACGTGTCCACCTTCGGCCACTGCCCGCGGAATCAGCGGCTGAATGTCGACTCCCAGCCCCGCGATCATCCAACGCGCACCAGGCGCCACGCGATCGAGGAGATGCAGATAAGCGGTGAGACCGAAATCGTCGGGCGGGAAACCGAATGTGTAATCGCTCGAAAACATGAATCGATAAATCGGCGCCGGACAGCTGCACCGCCAGTGCAACGTCGCACCCAGTCTCAGGAACCCGGGCTCATAGATCGCGTAGCTCGGATGGAACCGGTAACGCGCTGCCAATCCGAGCGCATGACGCACCTCCAGTTCGGTGTTGACATAGACGAAGCCGGGCTTGTCCTCGCGCAGATCGTCGTATAGAGCGAAGTTCGTGGAGCCGGGATCGACCGCGGCCCACTCCAGCAAGCCGCGCTTGGCCAGCGCCTCCATGGTCGCGAAACGTTGGGCGGGCACAGCGTCCGCGGGGAAGTCCCCCAGGCCCGGTGTCGGGATGGTGGGATAGACGATGACGTCCGCGCGGCTGCGGATCCCTTCGATGATACGGGCATAGAGATCGGCATCTTCCTTGGGCTTGCCGGTTTGCTCGTCGTACGCGTGCACATGAATCACGGCAGCGCCCGCCTGCGCGCAGGCGAGCGCATCGTCCACGATCTCTTTGATAGCGACCGGAATGCGCGGCTGCCGAGCGCGTCCCCAGGGACCGTTCAGCGCAACTTCCAGCCACGTCGTCGGTTCTGGCATCGATGTCATCGCGTGCCGGTCCGACTACACGATGGTAACCGCGAGGCTGCCCAGCCCCTCGATCTTGCCGAGCAGCTTGTCGCCCTTCACTACCGGCCCCACGCCGGCCGGTGTGCCGGTAAAAATCAGATCGCCCGGCTGCAGTCGATAGTAGTCCGACAGGAACGAAATGGTATCGGCGACGTTCCAGATGAGATCGGCGAGGTCGCCCTGCTGTTTCAGCTCACCGTTGACCGCGAGCGTGATCGCGCCCGACGAGTGGTGACCGTGGCTCGCCACAGGATAGATGGCGCTGATCGGCGCAGACTGATCGAACGCTTTGCCGAAATCCCAGGGTCTGCCCAAGTCGCGTGCCTGGAACTGTAGATCGCGACGCGTCATGTCCAGGCCGACGGCATAACCGAACACGTGCTCCAGCGCGCTGGCGGAAGGAATCTTGAAGCCGCCACGGTGCAGGGCCACGACCAGCTCGATCTCGTGATGCAGGTTCGACGTGCCAGGCGGGTATTGCATCTGTCCGCCTTCGGGCACGACCGCATCGGCCGGCTTCAGGAAGAAAAACGGCGGCTCCTTCTCCGGATCTTTGCCCATCTCACGTGCGTGCGCCGCGTAGTTGCGACCCACACAGTAGATGCGATGGACTGGAAAGCGCGCTTTATGCCCGAGCACCGGGATCGACGGCTGCGCGGGCGCTTCGATGATGAACGGTTCCGACATGATTACCTACCTTTGAGATGATCTCTTCAAGACACCAGCGCTTCCCGCCACAGCGACAACGCCCGCTGAATCGGCCGGTCCGAGAAGCTGAACAGCACGCATTCTCCATCGGCCTGAAAACGGTGCGCCCGCCAAGAAGGCACCACGAAAGTGTCCTTGGCGCGGAATTCGAGCGTCTGATCTTCGATCACAGCTCTGCCGTTGCCTTCGATGCAGTGGAACACGGTGCCGTCGGTGCAGCGATAGCCCTGGCCCGAGAAACCAGCCGGCAGGAGTTGAACAAAGGCAGCGATCGAGGGCATCGGGAAGCCGCCCGTGGCGGGATTGATGAACTGCATCTTGTAGCCGTGCGCGGCATGCGCCGGGCCGGCGCGGCGCAGATGCTCGAGCGTCTCGCGCGTGCGTGCGTACGGATACGCGAACACCGGCGAAGCAGCGTGAGCCGGCTGATAGTCGATCGGCAGCAGATTGTTGCCATAGCGCATGAGCGCGTCGCCGTCGGGGCGTGAGACCGGCTGCTCTTCGTGCGGATAGTTCTCGGAGAAGCCGCATTCGAACAGGCGCACCAAGGGAATGTCCAGGCCGTCCAGCCAGACCACGGGCTCGCCACCCGGGTTGCCATGGTCATGCCAGGTCCAGCTCGGCGTGATGATGAAGTCGCCCGGATGCATGAAGGCGCGCTCGCCTTCCACCGCCGTAAATGCGCCACTGCCCTCCACGACTAAGCGCAATGCCGATTGGGTATGGCGATGGCTGGGGGCAATCTCGCCCGGCAGGATGAGCTGCAGACCCGCATAGAGCGACTGCGTGATTGCCGAGGACGACGGCAGACCGGGGTTTTCCAGAATCAGCACGCGGCGCACCGCCTCGCGCGCAGAGATCAAACGCCCCGACTCCATCAGCCATGCCCGCACCTGTTCGTAGCGCCAGATCGCCGGCACGCACGGCGAATGCGGCTTCTCCGGGACGAGCGCAGCCATCACTTCCCAGAGCGGAGTCATGCTGGCCTGGGCGATCTGCCGGTAAAAAGCTTCGCGCGCAGCGCGCGGGTCGATGGCCGGATGGTTCATGTGGTTCTCTCAAATCAAACCGAAAAGAAGACGCAAAGGCCGCAAAAGAACGCAAAGAGCGCAAAATAAACCAATGACATTTATATCAGCAGTTCTTTTGCGCCTTTGGTGGATCTTTTTTGCGTCCTTTGCGTCATGCTGTTTGGTTTAGCTTCGGCAACCGCAACCCGAAATCCTTCTCCACCAGCTCGGTCACGCGCCCCAGGAAATCCGCCCGCATCTCGTCGTTGGTGCGCTGCTTCAGCTTCCACTTGCGATAGACCTCGTTGTTCTTCGACTGGCTTGCGCCGAAGAACGCCGGTGTGATCGGGAAGTAGCGGTCGATCGCGTTCTGTACCTCACTGCTCTTGCCCTCCTGGATCAGTTCGAGGCAGAAGTCCTTACCGAATTTAGCATGGAACTTCTCCTCGGGCATGGTGATGCGCGCCAGGTTGCGCAGCGGATGAAAGCTGCAGTGGAGCAGATCTTCCACCTGCAGGATCTCGGCATAGTCGGCAATCGCCTTGATCACGCAGAACTCCGCCCAGGTGTTGAGCTGGAATTCGAAGATCGACAGCGGCTTCTTCAACTTGGGATCGGTACGCAGCGATGGGATACCGATCTCATCGGCCAGCGCTTTGAAGCGCACGTGATGATGGTACTCCTCCATTGCGATGCGGCAGGTCAGCCATTTCGCATATGGCGTGGGCGCGAGCTTGATCGCGGGCTCGTCGAACACCTGCGCGCCGTACAGCTCATTCACCGCGTGGCTCACGACGATCTTATGCACCGCCGTCTGATACTCCTCGGGCTGCTGCGCGAGCTCGGCGGCGGTTTTCACTTCGGGGATCTTGATGGCTGCAGTCGCAGACGCGGTCATGGAAAACTCCATTGATGATTTGGTGCTCAAAGAAGCGGCTCGCTGTTGAATGCTTCCAGATCGGTCCTGAGGTCGGTGAACTGCCCGCTGAGCTCCATTGTGATCAATGCATCGAGGCGTTCGGGTGTGAGCTCATCCAGGACCGGGGTGACCACGCGCGCAGCCGGCCGCGGTTGCGCGAACACGAAGATCTCGCGGCCGCGCACGCCGAACAACTGTCCGCTCACCGCGCAGGCAGGCGTGCTCAGCCAGCCGACCAGACGCGCAACGTAGGCCGCCGGGACGCTCAACGCGCGCCTTTTGTAATCGGCTTGCGCCTCGTTCGCGGGCTGAATCGCTGCGGTCACGCGCGTGGCGGCGAACGGCGCCACCGCATTGCAGGCGATGTTGGAGCGCGCCATATCCATTGCCACGACACGCGTCAGTCCAAACAACCCCGCCTTGCTCGCGGCATACGCGGACTGCCCGAAATTGCCGTACAAACCGGCGCTGGAAACGACGTTCACGATGCGCCCGGGGCTGCGCCCGGCTTTTGCCGCTTCGCGCAGCACCGGTGTGGCAGCGGCAAGCACGGCCCATGCTCCGGTGAGATTGTTCTCGATCACGCGCTGCCAGTCCGCACGTTTGGATTTGAAGATCAATGCATCGCGGAGAATCGCGGCGTTGTTGATCACGATGTCGAGCGCACCGAAACGCTCGGTCGCGAGCTGCACTGCAGCCTCGGCCATGCCGGGCGCCGCGACATCGGCGGTAAACGCCGCCGTGCGCTTGCCGAGCTGAGCCACCGCACTTTGCGCAACCGATGCGTCGGGAGCCTCGCCATCGATCG
>JBGQKF010000403.1:0-4470 GCA_041499435.1 Gammaproteobacteria bacterium | reverse complement strand
TCACAGAACGCCATCGAAGGCCTGGCGCCGATGCTGCCGGAGCTGATTGGCGGCTCCGCCGACCTGGCCGCCTCCAATCTCACGCTCTGGTCCGGCGCGAAGCCCGTGACCCGCGGCAGTGGGGGCAACTATGTGTTCTTTGGCGTGCGCGAGTTCGGGATGTCGGCGATTGTCAATGGGCTCGCACTGCACGGCGGGATGATCGCCTTCGGTGCCACTTTCCTCACCTTCTCGGACTATGCACGCAATGCGCTGCGCATGGCGGCGCTGATGCGCGCGGCCAGCATCTTCGTCTACACCCACGACTCCATCGGCCTGGGCGAAGACGGGCCCACGCACCAGCCGATCGAGCACGCCGCGACTCTGCGTTACATCCCCAACATGGAGGTTTGGCGCCCGTGCGACACCACCGAGACAACGGTGGCCTGGATCGCCGCCATCGAACGCCGGGATGGCCCGACTGCGCTGCTGTTGTCGCGCCAAAACCTGCCGTTTCAGGCGCGCACCGCGGACCAGCTTGCAGTGATCGAGCGTGGCGGGTACGTGCTATCCGAGGCGACTGGGAGCGGCCCGCGCGTGATCCTGATCGCCACCGGCTCTGAAGTGGGGCTTGCGATGCAGTCGCAAACGCGCTTGCAAGCAGAAGGGATCGCGGCGCGGGTGGTGTCCATGCCCTCCAGCACGCGCTTTGACCGGCAGGAGCAGTTCTATCGAGACTCGGTGTTGCTCCCCGGAGTCACTCGGGTCGCCGTAGAAGCTGGCGTGAGCGACTTCTGGCGCAAGTACGTGGGGCTGGAAGGCGGTGTCGTGGGCATCGACCGCTTCGGCGAGTCGGCGCCCGGGGGCGATCTATTTAGCTATTTCGGCTTCACGCCCGAGAACGTCGTTGCCACAGTCAAACGGGTGCTCCACGCCAAGGCCTGAGCATGGGCGAGATTGAGCCATCGCGCACGGGCATGCGGCTGATCGCCGACATCGGCGGCACCAACGTGCGGTTCGCATTGTTGCCGGCTGGTTCCACCCGACCACAACAGGAGAAGAACCTGCTGTGCAGTGATTTCCCAGGCCTGGAGCAGGCCGCGCAGCAGTATCTCGCTGCAATGGAGGTGAGTGCGGTGAATGAAGCTGCGGTCGACGTCGCCACCGCGATCACCGGCGACGTCGTCAAGCTTACCAATAGTCCCTGGGTCTTCTCCATCGAGCAGACGCGCCGTGCGCTGGGTTTGACGCGTTTGCTGGTGATCAACGACTTCACCGCGTTGGCGCTGTCGCTGCCGCTGCTGCAGCCCGACGAGCTGCGCCCGGTTGGTGGCGGCGCCGGCTTGAAAAACGCGCCCGTTGCTCTGATTGGTGCCGGCACTGGCCTTGGTGTTTCGGCTCTGATTCCCTGCGGCGCACATTGGGTGCCGATCCAGGGCGAGGGCGGCCACACCGCGTTCAGCCCCATGGATGAGCGCGAGGATGGCGTGCTGAGGGTGCTGCGCGGCCGCTTCGGACACGTTTCCACCGAGCGGTTGGCGAGCGGTCCGGGGCTGGTGGCAACCTACGAGGCGCTATGTACGCTGGACCAGATGCCGGCCAAGGCGCTCAAACCGGAGCAAGTGGCCGACGCGGGATTGAACGCGTCCGATCCGCAGTGCGCCGAGGCGCTGCGCATGTTCTGCGCGGTACTGGGCACGGCGGCGGCCAACTTGGTCGTGACGCTGGGCGCGCGCGGCGGGGTGTACATCGGCGGCGGCATCGTGCCGCGCCTGGGAGCCTACTTCCTGCGCTCGCCGTTTCGCGCGCGCTTCGAGCAAAAGGGGCGCTTCTCCAACTACATCTCGCAGGTGCCGGTCTGGATCATCCTGGCGGAGAACCCGGCCCTGCGCGGGCTGGCGTCCGCCCTCGAGTCGGGCTTCACCGCCGCTTAGACACGCCGGTGAAGCCGGTCGAGGGGGCTCAAGAAATCCGCTTCTCGCTTTGTGGATCGAAGAACACCAGCTTCGACAGATCGAACATCAGGCCCATGCTCTCGCTCGGGTGCGGGGCCGCCTCCGGATGCACGCGGCAGGTCACGGGCGTCCCGTTCAGGTGGATGAGCACCAGCGTGTCCGGGCCGGTCGGCTGCACGACCTCGATCTTGGCCGAGCGCGACACCACGTGCGGGTTCTCGCCGCTCCAAGGCGATCGGTCGGTGATCTGCTCCGGCCGGATGCCCATGATCACTTGTTTGCCGACCCAACGGCGCAAGCTTTCCTGAGCCGGGCCCGGCGCCGGCATGACAAACGTCTCGGCGCCTTCCTGCAACTGCACGCCCGCCGTTCCGTTCTCGGCCACGACCGAGCAGCGAATGAAGTTCATCGAAGGCGAGCCGATGAAGCTCGCCACGAACAGGTCGGCTGGGTTGTCGTACACCTCCTGAGGGGTACCCAGCTGGCGGACTTCGCCTTCCTTCATCACCGCGATGCGGTCGCCCAGAGTCATCGCCTCGATCTGGTCGTGGGTGACGTAGACGATGGTCGCTTTGAGCCGCTCGTGCAGCAGCTTGATCTCGGTGCGCATCTCCACGCGCAGCTTGGCGTCCAGGTTGGACAGCGGCTCGTCGAACAGGAACAGCATCGGATCGCGCGCCAGGGCCCGCCCCATCGCTACGCGCTGCCTTTGTCCTCCGGACAGCTGGGACGGCATGCGCTCCAGCAGAGGTTCCATCTGCAGCGTCTTGGCGACGCGGGCGACGATTTCCTCCTGCTGTTCCTTTGGCACCTTGCGAATCTTCAGACCGAACGAGATGTTGTCGCGCACGGACATGTTGGGATACAACGCATAGGACTGGAACACCATGGCGATATCGCGGTCCTTGGGCGAGAGGTCATTGACGACGCGCCCGCCGATGGCGATCTCGCCGCTGGTGATCGTGTCCAGTCCGGCGATCATGTTGAGCAGAGTCGATTTGCCGCAGCCCGACGGCCCCACCAGGATCAGGAACTCACCGTCCTGCGCCTCGATGTTGATCCCCTTCAGGACCTGCACCGGGCCGAACCGTTTCACGACGTTGCGAATGGAGAGCGAGCCCATGCCTGATGTCCTCAGCCCTTGACGGCGCCAGCCGTGAGGCCGCGCAGAAAATATTTACCCGCCACGACGTATACGAACAGCGTCGGCAGCGCGGCGATGACGGCTGCCGCCATATCGACGTTGTACTCCTTGACTCCGGTGGTCGTGTTGACCAGGTTGTTCAGCGCCACCGTGATCGGCTGGCGCTGCCCGGAAGAGAACACGACCCCGAACAGGAAGTCGTTCCAGATCTGGGTGAACTGCCAGATCACGCACACCACGATGATGGGAGGCGACAGCGGCAGGATGATGCGCCAGAAGATGGTGAAGAAACCGGCGCCGTCGATGCGCGCAGCCTTGGTGAGCTCGGCGGGCACCGTCACGTAGAAGTTGCGGAAGAACAGCGTCGTGAAGGCCAGCCCGTAGACCACGTGCACGAAGACCAGCCCGGGAATCGAGTTGGCGATGCCGAGCCAGCCCAAGGTCTGGGCCATGGGCAGCAGCACCACTTGAAATGGGATGAAGCAACCGATCAGAAGCCCGGTGAACAACACATCGCTGCCCTTGAACCGCCACATGGTGAGCACGTAGCCGTTGAACGCGCCTACCAGGGTCGAGATGATCACTGCGGGAACCACGAAGCTCACCGAGTTCATGAAGTTGCCCTTGAGCCCACCGCAATAGACCCCGGTGCAGGCCGTTCCCCACGCCTTGAGCCACGCCTCGAAGCTGATCTCACGCGGGAGCGCCACCAGGTTGCCGCCGCGGATGTCGTCCAGCGTCTTGAGCGAGGTGGTCAGCATCACGAACAATGGCATGAGGTAGTACAGGGCGAACAGGATGAGCAGGGTGTAGATGACGGCCCGACCAATCAGCTGGGGGCCAACCGTCTGCGTGCGATAAGGCTCAGCCATGGCGCTGCCTGCGCGTCTCCGAGTACATCATGGGCACGATAACCGCGACTATGGTCACCAGCATCATCATCGCGCTGGCCGCCCCCAGCCCGATCTGGTTGCGATTGAATGCGAAGGTATACATGAAGGTGGCCGGCAGGTCGGAGGAAAATCCAGGGCCGCCCCCGGTCAACGCCATGACCAGGTCGAAGCTTTTGATGGCGATGTGCCCCAGAATGATGAGCGCGCTGAAGAATACCGGACGCAGCGACGGGATGATGATGCTCCTGTAGATGCGGACCGGTCCGGCACCGTCCACCTGCGCGGCCTTGATGATGGAATCGTCGATGCCGCGCAATCCTGCCAGAAACAGCGCCATCACGAAGCCGGTCGATTGCCAAGCGCCCGCGATGACCACCGCGTAAATGGACATCCCCGGCGTGACGATCCAGTCGAAGGTGAAGTGCTCGAAACCGAGTTGCCGGACGAGATGTTCGAAACCGAGCCCCGGATTGAGAATCCACCGCCAGGCTGTGCCGGT
>JBGQKF010000402.1:0-4489 GCA_041499435.1 Gammaproteobacteria bacterium | reverse complement strand
GTGCCATCGGTGCTGCCGTCGATCACCACCCACACCGGATGCCACTGTGCGCGCGCCGCCGCTACGGTCTCGAACAGCTTGCCTCCGGTGTCGTAGCTCGGGATCAGAACCAGGTGTGTGGTGGAGATCTCCGGCGCTGGCATGCCGCTACACCGCGGCACCAGGCCGCGCGGCGGGGGCCGGCTCGACCACCGCCTGCGCTGCCAGCAGCCCCGACAGCTCGTCACGGTAGTATTGTTCCAGCCCCCTGACGAAGGTGCGCACGCTGCCTTCGACGGTGAAGGCCCGGCCCAGCCGCACGTGGTAGACCAGCGGAAACACCGGCTTCTTCAGCAGCGGCCAGCCCTTGCCAAGGAAGGGATTGGCGGTTTCGATGAACACGGTTTGAATTGGCACCTGAGCTTTCTTCGCGATCAATGCGAAACCGCCCTTGAATGCATTGACCGGCTTGCGGCGTGTACGCGTGCCTTCCGGGAACACCAGCAGCGGCACGCCACCCGCGAGGCCGTCGACAGCCTGCCGCACCATGCTGAGCGGCGCATCGTTGCGGATATAGCTCATCAGCCGCGCTGCACCGCCCAGTATCGGGTGGTCCCAGATCGGCGCCTTCATGATGCATCCCACGTCGGGGATGCGCGAGATGACGAATAACGCATCGAGCATGCTCGGGTGGTTAGGGGCAATGATGATGCCGCCTCGCTCCCGCAGCGCGTATAGAGCGGACAGGTCCAAGCGCAGTACACCGGCTGCGATCAGCATACGGAAGAACGCGCGCATCAGCATCGAGAAGACACGCCTGGCCGTGCGCGCGGGAGCTGGGCCGTGCACGAGCGGATGCAGCGCCCAGCACACGATGTTGTAGGCCAGCCCGACGACGCCGATGTACAGGAAGCCCAGATACACCCAGAAATATCCGTAGAGGCCGCGGGCGGCTTTCAGAATCAAAGGTCGTTTCCCTCTGCAGCGTGCCGATTCGAGCGGTAGTCGCACCCATGAATCAGGCCGGCACGTCACTCATTGTAGAGCAACCGGTGCCGCTATTCATCCGCCTCTACCATGCTGCTGGAGCGTGCGAATATCCACGCGAAGCCGATGCCGCCGGCGAGCGCGTCGCGCTGCTTCATCAGCGGGCTGTCGCGAAATACCGCGCCATTGAGAGACTGGTAGCGCACGAATGCACCGAACCACCAGTCACGGTAGCGGCGGCTGGTAGAGAGCAGAACCTGCGTGCCGGCGAAGCCTGCGGGCGCTTGATACGCGGGGCGCTGTGGCGTGGCGAATTGCGGATCGACGCTGTAGTAGTAGGCGTTGTAGCGTCGATCTGCAAACAGCGGCCCGGCGGCGATGCCGAAGCGCCAGCCCGAGGCCAGCGCGAGCTTGTTGAGATCGAGTACGAGCTGCGGCTCGAACACGAAGCCCGCACCCTGAGCGTATATGAAGTCAGTCGCGATCACGCCGCGTATCGGCAAGCGAATTTGCAGCTTGCTTTGCTCGCGGCGCTGCAAGGTGAAGTTCAGTGTCGGGCCGAACTGAAACGTCGGATCGAGATCGGGCATGCCCTGGCGCGCCTGATTGTGCGAGCTCTTCACTGGAATCGCCGCATTCCCGGAGAAGTCCAGCTCGACTTTGTCACTCTCGAAAAACAGACCACGGATGCCCTCGCGTCCCACCTTGAGCTTGTCCCCTCGATAGGCGATGTAAGGCAGCGGAAGCGCGTAGGTCGTGCGCTCGTCGGCGCCCGGATAATCTGGAAAATCGATCACAGCCAGCCCGATTCCAGCCTCCCACAGCGGCAGCTGCTCGGCGCGCGCTACACCCGGGATCAGTGCCAGTGTCACCGCCAACGCAACATTGTGCAGCCGTGCCGCGTGTTGGGAGCCGGCGCTTGCATCGGCGCAGGCCAGGTCAAAGAGCCCGAGCATGCAGTTCATCTCCAGACGGGTTCATGCGGCAGCACACTTCGTGGAGTGCTGCGCTCGAGATGCCTGCGCAGAAGAAGCCACAACCCCTTGACTGAGACGTGAATTCGGAATCCGGGTTCCGCGGCGCATGCCAGCGCCGTACCGTGCTCTAGGATTGCACGCCCGCGTGGGCCTCCGAGCTCACTTCCTTGATGGCGTGCTTACGCCGCCGCCACGCGCCGATGCAGCGCTGCAGGTGCGCGAGGCTGGTGAGGTAGTACACGCCTTTGAAGGCGCGCAGGCTCCAGTAGATCGGAGTGCCGCGAAACAGATCGCCGGCGAGCAGGCTCATCAATGCTTCCTGCATGCGCAGCGGATTGCGCGGATGCATGAACAGCTCGCGCATCGCGGGACTGGTCATGCGGTAGATGAACCAGGAGAAGTTGCGGATGCCGTGGCGGACGGTGCGATCGAACTGCTTCATCAGCGGCCGCGCAGCCAGCGGGTCGCGCAGCCAGGTGTCCACCACTTCGGCGCCCGCGAAGGCGCTGTTCATCGCCAGATACACACCGGCGGAGAACACCGGATCCACGAATGCGAACGCATCGCCCAGCATGATGTAGCGGTGGCCGGTCATGTGATCGGCCTGGTACGAGTAGTTGCCGGTCGCGGTCACTTCGTTGATGAGCCGCGCCTCCTTGAGCCGCTCGGCGAGCCCGGGACTGAGAGCGATGGTCCGGTGGAAGAACGTGGTGGGATCGGTCTTGCGCGATTTGAGGTAATAGGGCCAGCACACCGCGCCGACGCTGGTGGTGCCGTCGCGCAGCGGGATGAACCAGAACCAGCCATGATCGAACCAGAACAGGCTGATGTTGCCTTCCTCGCGCCCGGAGAGCCGCTTCGCGCCGGTGAAGTGGCCGTAGAGCGCCGCGCTATTGTGCTTGCGGTTCTTGTGCTTGACGCCGAATTTGTTTGCGAGAAAGGTATCGCGGCCCGACGCATCGACAAAGAACTGCGCACGCCACTGCTGCTCAATGCCGGTCTCGTCGCGCGTGGTAACGTGCACCCCATCCTTGCGCAGATCCACGTCGATTACCCGGGTCGCCTCCATGCCGCGCGCGCCCTTCTCGATGCAGTGCTCCCACAAGACCTGATCGAACTCCGAGCGTCGCACGTGATAGGAATAGGGATAGCTGCGGTCCCAGGCGCAGGCGAAGTCGAGCGTGACCGTGTTCTCGTGCTGGGGAGAGTTGAACTCGGCGCCGTACTTTTGCAGCCCGATGCGCTCGATCTTGTCGCGGATGCCGAGCTTGTCGAACAGCAGCACGTTGAGCGGCAGCAGCGACTCACCGATGTGAAAGCGAGGGTGGCGGTCTTTCTCCGCTATCACCACATCGCGTCCGCGCTCGGCGAGCAGCGTCGCGATGGTGGAGCCGGCGGGTCCACCACCCAACACGAATACTTCGCAATCGCGGCGTCGAGAGAAATCCGGTTCAGTCATTGCAACGATGGGAATCTCGCTGGTCGATGCATGAATACGCTGCACGGAGTGGCAGGGCTTATTATAGAGTATGGACAAGCAGATCCGCTTCGTTCAGTCTTGGGGAGGTGAGGACTATGCACAGAGTCAGGTCCGGTGTGGTCGTGGCTTTGGTGAGCCTGGTCGCAGTATGCGCAGCGGGGGCCGTAGCCGGCGCTGAACCGACGCCGAAACGCGACAAGCTGGAAGGCATTGCGCTCGTGTGGAAGCCCACGACGCGCCCATCGGAGCTCGGCCCGGTGAATATCACCGGCTTGTCCGCAGTCCGGCTGCAAGTGGGACCGTTCACCGACGGACGGGCGAACCCCGCGTTGATCGGTCAGAACCGCGAAGAACCCCAGGTTCGCAAGGTCAGCACGACCAACGATGTCGCGGCGTTCGTGGCGGATCGGATGCGGCGCATCATCGCTGGCATGGGGATCGCTACCGTCGACGCCGGCGGGACCCATGTTCTCAAAGGCGAGGTCAAGCAGTTCTTTGTCGACGAGACCAGCCGCTATCAATCCGAGGTGGTCGTGGAAGTGACGTTGACCGATGCCAGCGGCAAGACCCTATGGACCGGATCCACGAACGGCAGCGCCACCCGCTTCGGACGTTCCTATAAGGCAGACAACTACTACGAAACGCTGAGCGACGCGCTGCTGCAAGCGACGTTCTACCTGGTCAAGAACCCCACGTTCCACGATGCTCTGGCGAAGCCTTGAGATGAAGCTGGCCGAGTCGCGCCCCGGAGGCGGCCAATACGGATGGCGCCCGAGTATTACCAGGAGCTCGTGGAGAAGCTGCGTTAGCGGCCGGCTCGGCCAATAGAGTTTGGTGAACTAGGGAAGCTCTGATCAAGTCTTGCGACGCGCGTTGCGTCAGGTGCGGATGGATGCGAGGCGTCGCGACGAAGTCAAGGTAGGCACCTTGGCGAGGAGCGCAACGATGCAGACGCCGCACCTGACACAACCCGATAAACTGTCGTCTCTATAGAAGGGACCGGGGTGATTTGGGCCGATGGCTGCGTGGGCTCCTCCTTGTGTAGGCTTAGCTCACACGGCGTCCT
>JBGQKF010000401.1:0-4490 GCA_041499435.1 Gammaproteobacteria bacterium | reverse complement strand
GTGTGCTCTCTGTGCCGATGCTTCGCGATGGCAGCCCGATCGGTACCATCACGGTCAATGGGCCCGAGCCGGCGATGTTTTCGGAACGCCAGATCGCGATGCTCCATACCTTCGCCGACCAGGCGGTCATCGCGATCGAGAACACGCGGCTGTTCACCGAGCTGCAGGAGCGGCTCGAGCAGCAGACTGCCACCAGCGAGATCCTGCGTGTGATCAGCCAGTCGCAAAGTGACGTGCAGCCGGTGTTCGAGACGATCGCAGCGAATGCGCAGGCGCTGTGCGACGCAACCTTCGCAGGCGTATGGACGTATGACGGCGAGCTCATTCACGTCGCGGCCGTAGTCAGCTTCACTGAGTCCGGAATGGAGGCGCTCCGGCGAGCGTTCCCTTCGCCGCCAGGACGCAACGGCGCCGCCAACCGCGCCATCCTGACGCGTTCAGTGGTCTACATCCCAGACGTGCACGACGATCCGGAATACGGAAACCGGAGCATAGCCGACACAGTCGGCTACCGCAGCGTGGTCTTCGTACCCATGCTGCGTGAAAACCTGGCGATCGGCGCCATAGGCGTTAGCGGCGCACAGGCTCGGGCGTTCACGGAGCGACAGATCGCCATGCTCCAGACCTTCGCGGACCAGGCGGTAATCGCGATCGAGAACACGCGGCTGTTCAACGAGCTGCAGACGCGCACCGCAGAGCTCGGTCGATCGGTAGAGGAGCTCAAGGCGCTCGGCGAGGTCGGCAACGCGGTGAGCTCGACACTCGACGTCGATACCGTGCTGAACACCATCGTGACCCGCGTGAACAAGCTTGCGGGCACGCAGTCCGGGTTGATCTACGACTACGACGAAGAAACAGAGGAGCTGCGCCCGCGGGCGGCCAGCGGATTTGCGGACGCGGTCGCCGAGGCCTTGCGGCGCAATCCGCTGCGCAAGGGCGAAGGCGTGACCGGCCAGGCGGTCGCGAAACGACAGCCGGTTCAAGTAGCCGATATTTCCGTCGAGGGTGCGTACGAAAGCCGGCTGCGGGACTTGATCATCGAAAGCGGGTCTCGGGCCGTGCTGGCGGTGCCGCTCATGTACGAGGATCAAGTGATGGGCGCGCTCGTCGTCAGCCGCACTCAACCGGGCCACTTTTCGCAGCAGGTGGTCGATCTTCTTACCACCTTCGCCAGCCAGTCCGCGCTGGCGATGCAGAACGCGCGGCTTTTCCATCAACTGGAGATCGCGAGCCAGCACAAGTCGGCGTTCCTCGCGAACATGTCGCACGAGCTGCGCACTCCGTTGAACGCCATCATCGGCTACAGCGAGATGCTGCAGGAGGATGCGGCCGACGAAGGTGCGGACGCGCTGGTGCCCGATCTGAAAAAAGTAAACGCTGCAGGCAAGCACCTGCTGGAGCTGATCAACTCGATCCTCGATCTGTCGAAGATCGAAGCCGGCAAGATGGAGCTGCATCTCGAGGACTTCAGCGTTGCGCAGATGATTGAAGACATCGCAGCCATGGTGCAGCCGCTCGCCGAAAAGAACGGTAACCGGCTCGATCTAGTCTGCGACCCGCAGATCGGTGTCATGCATGCCGACCTGACGAAGGTCCGCCAAGTGCTGTTCAACCTGTTGAGCAACGCCTGCAAGTTCACTGACAAGGGCACCGTGTCGCTGGCGGTGCAGCGCGAGGAGGCAGCCGATGGCGCCTGGCTGAGCTTCGAGGTGCGCGACACCGGCATAGGGCTCACACCCGAGCAGCAGGGACGCCTGTTTCAGGAGTTCTCGCAGGCTGAAACCGAAACCGCGCGCAAGTACGGCGGAACCGGCCTCGGACTCGCGCTTAGCCGCCGGCTGTCTCGGCTCATGGGCGGGGAGATCACAGTGCAGAGCGAGCCGGGCCAAGGCAGCCGGTTCACGCTGCGGCTGCCGGCTGACATCGGGAAAATCCACGAGGCAGCGAGCGAGGCGGCTAGCAACGCTGGCACGGTGCTGGTCATCGACGACGAAGCGGTGGTACGCGACCTCATGCAGCGCTTCTTGAGCAAGGAAGGCTTCCGCGTGCTGACGGCAGCCAATGGCGAGGACGGTCTGCGGCTCGCGCGCGAGCAGCGACCCGATGCCATCACGCTCGATGTCATGATGCCCGGTTTGGACGGCTGGACCGTGCTCTCCAAACTGATGGCAGATTCGGAGCTCGCGGACATTCCGGTGATCATGCTCACCATCGTCGATGACAAGCGGACGGGCTACGCTCTGGGCGCATCGGAGTATCTTACCAAGCCGATCGACCGCGAGCGCCTGATGGCGGTGCTCACCAAGTATCAGCGCGATCTGCCGGTGCTGGTGGTCGATGACGACGCGGGCACTCGGTCGCTACTGCGGCGTATCCTCGAGGCGGAAGGATACACGGTGGTCGAAGCAGAGAACGGACGAGCGGCCCTCGATCGCCTTGGCGAGCGCGCACCGGGCGCCATTCTGCTCGACCTCATGATGCCGCAGATGGATGGCTTCGAATTCTTGAGCGCACTGCACGAGCGTGAGGCGTGGCGGCAGATTCCGGTGGTGATCGTCACTGCCAAGGACCTGACCGCGGAGGACCATGAGCGGCTCAATGGCTCCGTGGTTCGGATTCTCCAGAAAGGGGCCTACGGGCGAGAAGACCTGCTGGCCGAGGTGCGTGCGCTTCTCGCCGCCTCCATCAGTCGTCGCAAGGAGAGGAATGCATGAGTAAGATCCTGCTGATCGAAGACAATGAGATGAACCGCGACATGTTGTCCCGACGGCTGCAGAAGAAGGGGTATGAGGTCGTGATCGCGGTCGACGGCGAAGAAGGCTTGGCCAAGGCCGAGAGTGAAGCGCCGAACCTGATCTTGATGGACATGAGCCTGCCCGGGATCGACGGCTGGGAGGCGACGCGACGGCTCAAAGCGTCGGCACAGACGCAGAATATTCCGATCATCGCCCTGACGGCACACGCGATGACCGACGACCGCGATAAGGCATTGGCGGCAGGCTGCAACGACTTCGACACCAAGCCGGTCGAGCTGCCGCGGCTGCTGTCCAAGATCGAGCTCCTGCTTGGAGGAGAAAGCTCCTGAGCACGAGTACAATTGCTTCGGTAGTGATGACGACAGTCATCCGCCCCCTCCCTAACCCTCCCCCGCTTCGCAAGGGAGGGAATATCCGTGGTGTGGACCGATTCCGCCGTTACAGCCCACCAGTTTCGTCGCGTCGCGGACCGCTGTATGCTCGCAAGTGGCTCGCTGAGTCCTCACCGCGGGCCTTCTCCTGGGGAGGTTTAAGTGTCCGCACGGTCGCCAGAGGCGTTGCTTCGTGAGCTGCCCTTGTTCGCGCAGCTCGACGACACATCCGAGCTCTACGAGGTTCTTGCGCTCGCCACGCCGTTCTCGGTCGAGGCTGGCGCCGTGCTGTTCCGGCAAGGCGACGAGTCGGACGGCATGTACGTGGTCGCTGATGGGGAGATCGTCATCACTGCGCGGGTGCCCGGCGATACCACAGCGATGCTCGGCAGGGTGGGACCGGGCGGCATCCTCGGGGAGCTGGCCCTGATCGACCGCGGATTCCGCTCGGCGACCGCGCAGGCGCGCGTGCCGACCACGGGATTTTTCTTCAGCGAGCAGTTCTTCAAGATGCTGCGGATGGCGCAGCGGGTCTCGGCGCTCAAGGTGATGCAGCCCATCTGCCGCGTGATCAGCCAGCGCATTCGTGACCGCGTCGCCGATCTGGCTGCCTGTGCCGTACCGGCGGACGCGGCGCTCGTCCAGCTCCAGAACAACTTCGGGCCTTTCATCGAGCGCCCTGCCGAGTGGGCCGAACGCCAGCGGCGATCCATCGACGGGCTGGTGGCGGCGGACCTGCATGTCATGCCGTTTTTTCAGCGGTTCGACGGCAAGGAGGTCCATGAGCTCCTCGGGTACGGGCGCCTGCTCGATCTCCAGCGCGGTCAGTTGCTGTGGCGAAGGGGCGAGCGGCCGATGTGCTCGTACGTTGTGGTGCGCGGGGCCGTAAGACTCTCGGTTCAGCGCGGCGCCTTCCAGGAGCCGTGCATGGTGCTGGGCCCAGGCCAGCTGGTCGGCACGGTGGCGCTGATGGATGGCGGCCCGCAGCCGATGGACTGCATCGCTCGCGAACCCTCCTGGATCTGGGAGGCCGACGTCGAAGCTCTGCGCGCAATCCTCAGCGGCACGCAAGGCCTTTCGTACAAGCTGTTCGACGCCGTGGTGGAATCGATCGTCGATCAGCTGCGCCGTGTGACGCGCGCGGTGGCCAGAGTAGCCGCACAAGGACGCAGCGCCGCCGCAGACGCGGTTCAGACGTCCACTTCCACGGTCTGAACGAACCCGTACCCGGACTGGCCCGTCGCGTACATGATCGAGTACTCCGGCACTTCGACCCACGTGGAGATATCGCGGGTCAACGGCTCTGAGGCGAGCAGCATCGAATCGGCGTGGGCCGCACCGCCGATCATCTTCCACTCCTCGT